>NZ_JBRAGO010000072.1:0-22769 GCF_052746595.1 Leptodesmis sp. | reverse complement strand
TGCTGTTCAGCGGTTGCAAAAGACACAAACACAGCCACGATCGCCCTTCAATCCATTGCAACAGCGTCGTTAGCTTAGCGACGCATTGATCGTCCCCCAACTTCGCCTTACCCCCAATTTCCTAGGCGGTTTCGGGGTGACTGATTGCCTCCCGCTACGGCCCTCACTAACCATTTTTTTGGTGCTTTCGCTACCACAGATCCCCCTCCAACCACGGCCTCCACTGACCACCTTCTGGGCGGTTTCGGGCTGACAGATCCCGCTGAAGAACGAGTGCAAGGACTGGCTGCGGAGCTAGCTAACTATATTTTCAACCGCTCTGAGCGGTCTAATATACCTATAAGGATATTAGGTTACTAGCTGCGGCCTAATACGCTTAATAAAATTTTCAACCGTTGACTGCGGTCTAATACCCCAAATCCGCTTCTTATGCCGCTGATCGCGGTCTAACGCGGTGATAGGCAGAATGATTCGGCATAACACCCAAAATTTGCTGCTTATACAGATTATTTCCGCATAATACGCTGCTTAAGCTGAACAGCCAGAACCTTTCCGCATATTTTCAGATTTTTTACGTAGACGATCGGGTGTGCCATTGAATACACGGTATATCTATCTGTTTCTATGCAATCATCTTCTATTATTTCCCAACAACTCTATTCCAGAAATCAGACTTTTCAGAGAAACTACCAACCTCTGCTTGGTTGATGGAAGAAACCCGATTTCTGTAGCCTCACTCTTTTAGAGGAGGGAGTTCGTCCAGGATAGTGAAGCGGATGTGGTTGATGGCGAGTTCACCGATCGACACTGTCTCCACGGGTTCTCCATTCGCCGTCAGGGTTTCAAATGGAATCCCTTTGGCAATTTCGGCGTGATACCAGGGCAGTCCCATGAAAAAGCGCGTCGGGTACGGGCCACCCTCAATAATATCGTCTGGGTTGGATTCCATCGGCACCCAGCCAAAACCGGGAATATAAAATTCCAGCCAGACGTGGTTATAGTCCGGTTCCAGAGGCACCATCTGGTGTTCTGCTTCCGGGGGACATTTGTAGCGGCCTACAGTACGGCAGGCAATCCCATTTAAGCGGGCCAGGGCTAACAATAATCCGACATACTCGCCGCAGGAACCAACACCCCGCTCCAGAACTACATCAGGTGTATCAATGCGGGGCGTGAGGGCATAGGAGAGGCGATCGTACACATAGTTACGAATCTTAAGAATTTTGCGCAGAATATTTGTTTCAGTGCCGATCGCTTCCTTGGCAGCGGCCTGAATGATCGGAGTATCCATCGCCAACTCATCATCATCCACCAGATAAGCCGCTTTGAATTCGGGGGACAGGGGGGGAACCCGATCGACATCATCAAACGTGAACTGGTATTTGATGGCTCGCACTTCCAGCACGGCTTTCCAGCCAAACAGGTGCCGCTCATTGGGCCTCAGTTGATCGAAGTGAAAGACGGCCACCCGTTGTCCCTGCTGACTTTCCTCCACAAAGGGCCGCCCAATCGGTTCAATGTGAATCACCTTTTGCCGATCGGTTTCTGCAGGCAGGGCAATTCGCCACTCCAGATTGTCCAGATGGATTTCCTCTAAGGGTAGTAACTCCTCGGCGTAGGACATTTCAATCCGGTAGCCGTTCGATAAGGCGTAGTGGGCTTTCGGGTCGTAGTGGAAATCGAGGGCATGGATAAAGGTACGATCGCGGAAGGATAACTCATAGGCTCCTTCCGGGTTGTTGGGATTGTCGCGAATGAAGGGTTCTTCCTGTGCGTAACAGACATAAAGGGTATCTTTCCCCGTAGCTGGATTGTTATAGAAAGCCACCCCAGTGGGAGAATCAAACGGAGTCAAAACACAGAAAATTTGTTCTCCCGTAGCTCGATCCAGACAATAGACGGTTTGTTCGACGCGATCGCAGGCCCATAACTCCTCACCCCGGATCGTGATATGGGCAGGGCCAACTCCCGGCATCGGCAAGCGGGTAACCTGTCGTCTGGAATTGCGCTCAAAGATATAGATATAGCCCGCTTTTTGGGAAGCGGCATACACCGTATCTTCCAGCACGGCAATTCCGGTCACGGGATAAGGAATCGTGAAAAAGTGTTGCAAGACCTGCCGTTCTAGGTCGAAAAAATAAATACTATTCTCCCGCGCAATCCAGAATGTATCTTTCCAGACGGTTAACCCTTCAGCGCCAATGAAATCTTCCACATTCAGGGGGTTGAGAATGGTTGAGTCCTCATTCACGGGATTAATCCGCAGCAGATAGCCCCGAACAGAGTCCAGGGCTATCAACTCATTGCCATGAAAACAGATGCCTTGCAGCACACAGGCTCCCAATGGACGAATCGTTCGTTTCCAGGCCTGCTGAGACGAACTGGATGAGGCGTAGGAAGCTGCGGATGGTGGTTGAGCTAGAGGTGGCACAGTCAATTTAATCAGTTAAAGGTAGATCAGTTTATTGCATGATAAACGAAGCGCTTATTTAGAACTGTATCCCGGTGATGAGTAAGTGACATCTGCTGGGGGAACGTTTGCATATTGACGAGAACAACCGTTAGCATGTACATCTCACAGGGGACTATCATGGACTTGCTAGAGTATCAGGCAAAAGAATTATTTCGGGAGACGGGCATCCCAGTTTTGCCTTCTCAGCGTATTGATCGGCCTAAGGATCTGAAAGGGTTAACCATTCCCTATCCAATTGTTCTGAAGTCTCAGGTGTATATTGGCGGACGAGGGCGGGTTGGTGGTGTGAAGTTTGCTGAAAATACGATCGATGCGATCGCGGCAGCCCAAACCATCTTCAACCTGCCAATCATGGGGGAATATCCCAAAATGCTGCTGGCCGAGGCAAAGTATGATGCGGATCGAGAATTTTATCTGGCGATCGCCCTGAATCGGTCGGTGCGGCGACCTGTATTACTGGGATCCCAGCAGGGAGGGATTGATGTCCAGGACGCGATAGACCAGATGCAGCATGTCATTGTCGATCAGGAATTTTCTCCTTACTATGCCCGTCGTATGGCAGTCAAGATGGGACTCCAGGGTGAGTTGATCGAAGCGGTCAGTTCCGTGATCGAAAAAATGTATCACCTGTTTGTCCAATACGATCTGGATTTAGTTGAGATTAATCCTCTGGGAGTAAGTGCCAGCGGTAAGGTCATGGCTCTGGATGGCAAAGTCAGCGTCAATGATGATGCCTTAGGTCGGCATCCTAATCTGGTGGCTTTGATCAGCAAATTGGGTGGCAATCCGCCGGATTTGACTAGAGCTACTCCGGTAGCGATCGACTCGGAAGGAACGATCGGCATTGTCTGTAATGGGGCAGGACTCACAATGGCCATTCTTGATCTGGTCTGTCAGGCGGGTGGCAAACCCACCACCTTCCTGAATATTGGCGGAGAAACGCAATGGGATGCTTCCGCTGACATACTCAAACATCGTCTGGAAAGGGGGTTGGAAGTGATGGGGCAAAATAAGCAGGTGCGGGTCATTCTGGTTAATGTGATCAGTAATCTGGTTCCCTGTGACGAGATTGCAGACATCATTACTGCCTACTGGCAGCGACGTGCTCCTAAAGTACGCCCCCTATCAGAGTTGCGCCCCGATACCCTGATTGCCCATTCGAATCGGATGCCTGCTTTAGTGGTACGCCTGCTGGGTTCCCAGAGCGATCGTGCCAGAAAACTGCTGGCTGCTGTTTCTCTGCCCCTGATCGATAGTCTGGATGAAATGGTTACTCAGGCAGTTGCCTTGTCAAAGGCCAGTCTAACATCTTAACCTAACTTCAGCTACTTCCCCATGCAGTCTTATTTCTTATAAAAAATCTATATTTGTCGCTCAAGTTGCAGCAGGACGACGGTAAATTCGTCATCCTGAAGGAGGTAGCTTTGGTGCCGCCCCTGCTCTGTTTTCATTGCCACGTTAATATCTCCGCTCTCTTTATTATTATTATTGGCTGGTTATTCTCATGAACCTCACACCCCATAGCAAAGTACTGGTACAGGGTATTGCCGCCTCCCTAGGTTTCGTATATACCCCGTTGATGCAGGCCTATGGCACCCAAATTGTGGCCGGGGTGAGTCCGGGGAGTGGCGGTAAGAGCCTGCATGGAATTCCTGTCTTTGATCTGGTGGAAGAGGCCGTGGCCAGCGTTGGTGATATTGATGTGTCAATTATTTTTGTCCAGCCCTACGCGGCTCTGGATGCAGCCCTGGAAGCGATCGCGGCAGGAATCCACCAAATTGTGCTGATTGTAGAGGGCATTCCCCCTCTGGATATGGTGAAGTTGTTGCAAACAGCGGAGTTGACTGAAACCCTGGTCGTCGGGCCAAATAGCCCCGGTATTATTATTCCAGGGCAGATATTATTAGGGATTCATCCCAGTGAATTCTATACCCCTGGCCCGGTCGGCCTAATTAGTCGCAGCGGCACCCTCACCTACGAGATTGCCTGGGAACTGACTCAAGCCGGATTAGGACAATCGATGGGAGTTTGTATTGGCGGTGATGCGATTCTCGGTTCTTCCTTTCCTCAGTGGCTGGAAATTCTGGACGAGGACGACGCAACGGAAGTGATTGTGCTGGTGGGTGAAATTGGTGGGGATAGCGAGGAAGCCGCGGCTCACTACATTGCAGAGGCGATCGACAAACCAGTGATCGCTTACGTTGCAGGTCATACGGCTCCTAAAGGGCGGCGCATCGGTCATGCTGGGGCAATTATTGCCTCCCAAATTTCAGAGTTGGGCACTGAAATTGGAACTGCTGCCAGTAAAGTAGCGGCCTTTGAACGGGCCAAAATTCCAGTTGCGCACCATCCCTCTCAGATTCCAACCCTGGTGAAGAAAGCACTCCGACTACCTTCCAAGCGATCAAGTGCTTAGAATACTGATCTCCTGTTTCCTCCGCAAAAGGGAAAACAGGGAAAATTGATCGTGTCCGGACGAGAGCGTGGGAATTTATCAAAATTTTTTAGCTACATCCCTGCTATATGTAGATTTAACAAAGCTAGCGATCGCTGGATAACCAATCTGTGGGTTGCCGCTAGGATGGTGAGCAGGTAGTAGACTGATCCCTACCTCCAATCTGCTATTTGCCTATTGCAGGATAAGCCCGTGAATCGCTGTATTTCCCATAGTTCCAGTGTCCAAGCTTTAGAAACCTATGCCCCAGCCCATCGCTTGCTGGCTGTTGGGGAGCAAAAGCGGAGCGGGGTGATCCTCTGTAAAGAGCACTATGCGGAGTTTGCAGGACCAGGAGCAGCCATCAATTGCGCAATGACACAAAATTATACCTTGATCCTGGCGATCGGTGCTCCCGACATCGTTCCTGTAGAAACTCACGAAGAACGGCAAAAAGCTTACAGCAGAAGAATTCAGTGGGTACGATGGTTACATAAAATCGTGTCCTATTCTGACCCGCTGCAGCGCACAGAAAAGTTACTGTCTGGGTTTGAAGAGTTTTTTGGCAGTGAAATTCTAGCTCGCATTCCGATTGAAGTTCTGGGCTTACTGGCTGGAGTATTACCCCAGACGATCGCCATGGTTCAATCCGAGAGCCAGCCTTCTGCCATTTCCGGCTCCCTAAGTGCTTTTTCCGATGATTTGAATGTCAGCATTCTCAGATTGGATAGCCAGCTTTTTCATACGATTCCTTTCAAAGCCCCTGTGTATCGCTCACTTAGTTTAGAATCTTTTACGCTTGCCTTACCCTGTTCTGCTTGAAGAACTGCTAGGCTAGCAGTAATGCCTCTACAGTATCCGCAACGACAAAAGCAGTTAGAGCGGCTGATTGAAAAGCTGTCTCTGCCAAGGCAGTCTGCCGTGGAATGGCACCTGCTCGACTTGGCTCTGACCCACCCCACCGTATCACCGGAAGAGAACTATGAACAGCTTGAGTTTGTCGGAGATGCGGTAGTTCGGCTGGCAGTGGCCGAATTTTTGATGCGACACTTTTCTCATTTGCCAGTCGGCGAGTTTTCAGCCATTCGCTCTGTGCTGGTGAGCGATCGTATCCTGGCCCGCATCGCTCGAGAATATACCTTAGATCGTTATCTCCTGGTTGCTAACAGTGCCGTAAACGACAAGTTGGGAGAAGAATCGAGGCTGGCAGAAGCCTTTGAAGCCTTACTGGGGGCTTTATACCTCAGCACCCATTCCATGGGGTTAATTCATCCCTGGCTAGATCCGCACTTTCATCAACTGGTGGATGAAATTCTCACGGATCCGGCGCGTCAAAATTACAAAGCCGCTTTGCAGGAGTGGACCCAAGCACACTATAAGTGTCTGCCCGAGTACAAGGTGAGAGAAGTCAGCAGTTCCGATGCAGAACACCGCTTTATTGCCGAGGTGTGGTTAAAAAAACAGTGCCTGGGGGTGGGGCAGGGACGATCGATCAAGGCAGCGGAACAGGCAGCAGCTCAGGTGGCCTTTTCAACCACTTGCGGCAAGTAATAAGAATCCGTTTATGCAGTTTATACAATAGACTTCTTGCAAATTAGAAAAAACGTCGGATCGGCAAAAGGAAACGTTCTATCCTGTCATTTTGGCTGATTTGAATGGGCACGCCAAACTCTGCCCATCATCCTACTGATGATGATTGAGTCTAATAGGCAAGAGTTCCAATGATGCTGGACTTGGACAAGGATGACATCAATCTGGCCAACCGTGCCAGGGGCTGATCTCTGTGGCTCCATAAGGCGGCTTGAAGACCACTTTGAATAAGGCAACAGGTTCTGTTGGGGAGGTATCTGGATTGCTGCCGTTATCGGCGATCGGCTTGCCTAACTTAGCAAAGGGGGTATCCTCTACCGCTCGCGCTGCCGCATCATTTTCTGGGCTGTAATCCACCACCGTACCATCGGCATGAACGCGAACTTTGAAAATTAGTTCATCATTCACCGTTGGAGTCCCCGGCCAATTGTCATTGATTTGCGTTTGCAGCTTAGGCAGAATCTCTTCAAGCTCCGCAGCACTCGTGATTTCAGTTACCCCACTGACGGGCGAGGTCGTTGCCTGCCGCCAGGGAGTTACTTCTACCCGTCCGGTCTTGGTAAACGAGACTTTGAATTGGGCTAGGGGATCGGTGGTGGGGCGATCGCCCTGTCGCGAGATCAGACTTAACAGGGGGGTTTTTTGCACATTCTGTAAGGCCGCAGAATTCACTGGCTTATAGCCCAAAATATCGCCATTCTGGCTAACTCCAAGCCGGTAAATTAAATCCTGAGACAACGAAGTCCCAGAGTTCCAGCTTCCTTCAATCTGCTGCCGGAGTTGCTGACCCAGTTTGTCTAGTTCCTCGGAATCCGTAATTTCGGGAGCAGTCGTCAGATTGGCCTCCAGTTGCTTCACATTCGGACTAGTGTCTGTGGTCGAGCTGGGACTGGCAGGACTGGTTGTAGGAGAGGCTTCCGTAGTCGGGGAGGTTCCTGGCGAAGGGCTGGTTCCTGATGTGGCAGTCGCAGTAGACCGGACTGGATACAAATCCTTTGGTGGATTGACCTTCGGCACCGGAAGTAGAGAAAGGACTACTGCAGCTGCCGCCAGACTGGACACCCCGATCGCCACAGGCATCACCCGCTGGGCGATCGGTTCCGTTTTGGCAATTTCCCGTCGCGACAGGGGCTTCAAATTCAGGGTCAGGTCAGGCAGGGTCTGCGTATCGGCCAGTAGCTGATCAATAGCTTCCATCAGATCAAAGAGCTGTACGGTATTGAGATCAATGTCTCTGGAGGTTTGGGAATCGCCGGAACCTGGGGAACGTACACTTAACCGATGGGTTGTACTATCGATGGCATGAAGTTGTACAAGTAGATTCTCTTCCTGCACCAGTCGATTCCCATGAAGACCGCTTAATAAGCCTTGAACATACTGGCTGACTGCTTTCACCAGGCTGTCCAAAAACTCCCGACCTCCTGACAAAGGCTGTTCTTGACCTGCCAAACGACACTCCGCGTTAATTAAGACCGAAACTGGAGGCCGGGGTTCCGTGGGACTGAGGCTAATCACCTCTCCCAATCCCTCTACGGTCAAGGTGCAGTTGGGCAAACTGTACTGTCGCTGAATGGTCATCCCACTTCTCCATCAAACAAGCTAAACCAGTAACGCTGAATTCCGTAGGTACCTGTGCAGAACAAGAGTTCCGTCAGCAAATTCAGCGCCAGTTGATTAATTTTTTCATTAGAATAATTCTCGGCCACGGCAGCCCGTCGAGGGTTCATGCGCGATCGAAAATGGGCACGAAACCGCTCCAGGTAGTCGTTGAGCCGAAAGTGATGCTCTACGGATAGCTGCTTTTCGCTGAGTTGTTGATAGGCCAGCAACAGTTGCCGAATCAAAACAGTCAAGCGACGGGCCATATAACATCCAACTAAAACCAGTGCTTTGGCCTCTACGAGGGTCAACGCTCGCCGTTGATTATGTCGCCGCAAAGGATTCGTATTACGTAAACGCCAGAGCGTCACCCGGTCTTTAATAATTTCATCCAGCTCTAACTGCTTTGCTGTCTGCAAAATCGCCTCTGATCCTTCAAGTTCCAGTGCTTCGATCGCCAGTAACATCAGGTCAATTTCAATTCTGGCTCGACGGGGGCACGTTTCATCCTGGATAGGCGGATCAGGCAGACTACCCAAAATTAACGGCACAGAGGGTTGGCTCGGTGGACTATTCAACTGCATTACACTCAAAAAACATTCCTACTGACTAATTAAACGTTGTCCAGGCCCAGAACCGTAGCATCTCTGATGGGAAGCGATCATTGGCTCGGTGAACTGGGTTTAAACCGGGCGCTCAAGATAAACATTGTGAATGCTCCTTATCCATAATGGCTTATCATTGCATTTCTCCATTTTTTATTTACAGAACATGCTCAGTCGCATTCTACTGTCAGGGAGGGTAGTTCAACGACAAAGCGGGTCTGCCGATCGGCGCTACTGACTTGAATCGTACCTCCTAACGACTCCACCAATTTTTTCACCAAAGCCAGACCTAATCCAGTTCCTCCATGTTTCCAGGGATCGTTATTGGGAATGCGATAGAACTTATCAAAAATGCGATTTAACTCTTCCCTGGAGATTTCAACACCGGAGTTACAAACATGTATCTGCAAAACCTGCGATCGCACGTCAGCACCCTCAATAATTTGTACCGTCACCGCGATCGTTTCACCCGCTGGGGTATATTTACAGGCATTGTTTAAGAGTTCGGTGACAATGCGATCAAGATGCGAGGGATCCGTCGCAAAAACCGGCAGGTTGGACGGAATCGATATTTGTAAGATTTGCTGCTGACTGCGAGCGCGTTCCAGGAAGGGTTCAATTCTCTGACGTAACCAGGATGCCAGGTCGATCGCTTGCAAAACCGGAACATCGCTGCCCGTTTCCAGACGAGACAAATCCAGTAAGTCGTTAATTAAAGAAATCTCTCGCTGGCATTCATCCTTCAAAATTTGAAAATACTTAACTGCTTTTGAGAAGGCTGCAGCAGGCAAGATTAAGGCCGCATCTTCAGAATTTAAACCTCCCTGAGATGGGGGCTGCCCAGCATTGCGGAACAGAATCGTTTCTAACATCTGAGTCGCCAGCTTGATGTTAGACATAGGAGTCCGCAGCTCATGAGAAACGGTACTGAGAAAATCATCTTTCAAGCGATTTAGCTCGGCTAAAACTTCCACCTGAGCCTGGGCCCTCTGGTATAGTCTGGCCTGACGGATGGCGATCGCGCACTGATTGGCGACTTGCTGCACCAGCCCAATATCCTGCTGATTAAATGCCCGATACTTATGGCTCACCAGCCACAGGTCGCCCATGACCAACTCGTTATCCAGAATCGGACAAGCCAACATGGCCACATAGCCGCGCAGTGGGTTCGGTGTCAATGAGCAAAATTGAAAATACTGGCCCTGTAATAACTGCTGGTAGCCTTCTGGAAAGTTATCCATTTGCACCACTCGCCCCTGTAAGGCCACACGAGAATCGGTGTACTCGTAGGAAACTTTTGAGGTGCGCTGCTCCAAATCATAGAGAGCCGCATTGCAACTGGTGACACCCAGAGCCATTGCCAGTTCCTGCACCGCTGTCTGGAGAATTTGATCTTCGTCCAGACTGTCTCGCACCCGATCAGTAATTCGCTTCAGCGTGGCTTCAAATTCCGAAGCCAGTTGTAACTCAGCCGTCCGAATATGCACCTGCCGTTCCAGGTTGGCATTCAGCCGCTGCACCTGTTGGTACAGTTCCGATTGCTCGATCGCAATTCCTACCTGCACCGCTAATTGTTTCAACAGATCGATTTCAAAAGGTTGCCATGAACGAGGCTCCTGACAGTGATGGGCAATCAGCAACCCCCACAATCCCCCTTTTTCATGAATGGGTACGATCAGCATTGCCTGTACTTGCAGGGCTTGCAGCATCTTGAGGTAGCACTCAGGCAGGTTCTCAGTTTGCAAATTGCTCAGCGATCGTATGCGCCCCTGCTCATACAGTTGGGCAAAGTTCCTGGCAAAACAGGGATCCTGAAAGGTTTCTCCCGCGATCGACCTCCACCCTTGGGCAACAGACTCTGCTGTGACAACTCCGCTGTTTCCATCGGTGCGAAACCGGAAGATGAATACCCGATCGGTTTGCAAAAATCGCCGGACTTCGGCAACCGTTGTGTTCAAAATATGTTTGAAATCCAGAGATTGACGAATATTCTGAACGATCACGGCAATTAAGGCTTCCCGTTCCAGCTGCTGTTGTTCCGATTGCCGTCGCTGGGTGATATCCATCGTGACCCCCACCATTTGCATGGGTTGTCCTTCACTATCACACAATACTCGTCCCCGGCTATTCACCCAGTGCAGGCTGCCATCCGGCCAGAAGATGCGAAACTCCACTTCATAGTCATTGTGGTTTTGCAGCGATCGCGCCATGGCCTGATGCAGTAACTCTCTATCTTCTGGATACACATGCTCTAAAAACTCTTGACAAGTAGAGTACCCCAGTACCGAGGCAGGCAACCTAGATAAGGTATCTGCATGATTTGAGCAAGTGATCACCTGGGTCTTCAAATCCAGAGTCCAGGTTGTAATTTGGGCCACTTCAAGCGCTAGATCCAGCTGGACTTGCTGAGCCTGTAAAGCCTCCTCTCGCTGCTTTTCGCAAGTCATATCCATCATTACACCCCGCAGTAAAATAGGCTGCCCTGCTTCTTCCACCACGGTTACTAAATCTTTCAACCAGATCAGGCGACCATCTGCCGTCACCATTCGGTATTCCAATTCGTGATTTTGCCGCTGCTGGATGGCCATGAGACAGGCATTGATGGTCTGATCGCGATCGGGCGGATAGATATGGTTAATCCAAAAATCCGCCTCCAGCCATTGATGGAGGGGATAACCCAGAAGTTGTTCTGCTCGTTCACTGACAAACGTAAACTGAAAGGTTGTGACATCCGCTTCCCAAAAAATTCCTGCGATCGATCGCACTAGAATTTCGTACCGCTCCTGAGAGTGCGGCAAGAACACCTTTTGCGGCTGGGAGTTAGCTACTGGAATGACGGGCCTGAACGGTTGATTGCCATTAGATTCGCCATCCCTGGACGCGATCGGATCAGTATTCATCGCTGACATGCTCGTCGAATGGAGCCATATCAATATTTATATTGTCTGTGATTCCCCTTAGTATCGACGATCCCACTCGGGTTTTATAGGAATAACAACCTGAATCTTGTGTGTAGCTTCCTCAAAAATACTTAGGCTTTGACTTCGCAGACCTGAACATTCGGTAGACGCGATGCCACAAATCGATCCATCCAGGACTCCAAATATTTCCGGTTCGTTTGTTGCTCGGTCAAATCAGTTGTCTGTAAGGGATAAGGCATCAGGCCCAACATGGCAGCCGTAGTGACACAAAACATGGATTTTTGGAAACTGACGCAGATGCGAGTGCGTAAATCTTCTTCTCCCCTTAACGAGATTTTTTGATAGAACTGGTGCAAGTAGTCAGGCAGAAAGTGACGCATATCCTGCATCAGCAGCGTGGGAGGAATCCCTGCACCACCAATAGTCAGCGGATCGGCGTACAACGCTCCATAGGTGAAGCGGGAAATATCATGAGAAATTTGATACGCCTGGGCATTGTAAGACACGGTGCCCATAAAGGGAAACGAACGGAAAAAAACAGCCTCTACATAGGGAACTGCCGCATCCATCAGGAATGTAAGTCCGGCAGATTCAGGAATAATGGTGTACTCTTTGTTGTTAATCTTCACCGCATAGGTGATGGGTTGATTGGCTGCTGCCACCAATCCCGCCAGAACGTGGTCTACCACATCGCGAATTGTTTGAATTTCACCCCGATCGTAGCGATCGGACAGGTCTAAAAACATCGGACTCATGACTCGCCAGAACTGCCCCAAAGCACTGTAATAAGCCAATTGCCGCACCTGCTCTAGCAGAAAATCAGGAAATGCCTGGTTTAGCCCCCAGATTAACCAATTTCCAGATACTTTGGCCGCGATCGCCTGCCGTGCCCGTTCCTCAAACTCCGGAGTATCGAGATAAGCATCCAGCTTTCCACCCCCGTGATAGAACATGGCCTTCATGCAATATTCAGAGAATTCGTAGTTGATGCGATCGTGCCACCAGTGCTTCAACAACTTACTGAAAGAAATTTCGCCATTGAAGTACTTGAAGAACGGAAACAGCACCAGAAACTGGCGATCAGCAACGAAGAGGAGATTGCGCCAGTAGGCATCCAGAACTACCCCATAGCTTTTCAAAATACCTACCACTTCCATTACATTCTCTTCGGATTCTGGCAGGAGCGCCCCTCCATGCTCAATGCGATCGATAATCTCAGCTAAGGGATGGGTAGAAGGCGGCAAGGTTGAGGTATGGGTCATGTTCATAGGGATTCCAGAAGGCAGAGTGAGCGAGATGGCAAGGGGGATTAGGGATTATAAGGATTGGCAGTTGGAGTCGATAGATGCAGTGAAGGAACTGTAGCGACTGCAGAATTGGGTGACAGGAGAGCGGTTGTGGTGGTTTCGCTCCATTGCACCATCCA
Organism: Leptodesmis sp.; assembly: GCF_052746595.1. NCBI lineage: Bacteria > Bacillati > Cyanobacteriota > Cyanophyceae > Leptolyngbyales > Leptolyngbyaceae > Leptodesmis > Leptodesmis sp. Next base: position 9,721 of record NZ_JBRAGO010000072.1, on the reverse strand, counting down.
GTTGGGTTGTACGCCTAGCAGCACAATCAGCATCGCCAGGATAAACGCCGGAACCCGATCTGACCACTCCACTTTGGGGAGATTGGCAAACTGCTCCGGCAGACGGCCAAAGAAGGTTCGGTTCACCAGCAGCAAAAAGTACACAGCGGTCAAGCCAGTTCCCACCATGCAGAGTAAGGTTTGCACGGGAAAGACGGGAAAACTGCCTCGGAAGATTAAAAACTCTGAAATAAATCCCATCATGCCAGGAATTCCCGCACTGGCCATCACCCCGATGATCATCAAACTGCCAATGATGGGCATTCCCCGTTCTGGGTTCAAGAGGCCGCGCAGAACCGTAATGTCTCGTGTGCCTGTTTTCTGATAAACCACGCCCACCAGCAAAAACAACATGGCAGAAATCAAGCCGTGGCTGATCATCTGAAAGACAGTACCCAGAATGCTAAGGGGGGTGGCGGCTGCGACGGCCAGCAAAATAAATCCCATGTGCCCAATGGAACTGTAGGCCACCATCTTTTTCATATCGGTTTGAGCGATCGCGGTAAATGCTCCATATAGGACACTCACAACAGCCCAGGCAGCTAGTCCAGGTGCCAGCAACGACCATGCCTCTGGAAACAGCCCTAAGCCAAACCGCAACAACCCATAGGTGCCTAATTTCAGTAGCACACCTGCCAGCAGCACTGAAATGGGAGTGGAAGCTTCAACGTGGGCATCTGGCAACCAGGTATGGAGCGGCACCAGCGGAATCTTAATGCCAAACCCAATCAGCAGCAGTGTCAACAAAATGACTTGGGCGGTGGTAGAGAGCAGATTGGTATGAATGGCATCATATTCAAAACTGGGCGCTCCGCTGAGCCAGACCACTCCCAAAAAGGCCGCCAAAATTAAGATACCGGAAACTGCTGTATAAATCAGGAATTTGGTCGCGGCATAACCTCGCCTAGCTCCTCCCCAGATGGCAATCAGAAAGTACAGGGGAATCAATTCTAATTCATAGAACAGGAAAAACAGCAGCAGGTTTTCTGCCAGAAATGCTCCCGCAACGCCCGCATTCAGCAACAGCAACAGCACGTAGTACAGCCGAGGCCGCTGAATGGTTGGTTCCGTACTGTAGACCGCAATCCAGGACAGCAGACCGTTGAGTACGACGAGTGGTAAAGACAGGCCATCCATACCCAACTGGTAGTTGAGTCCTAGGGAGTCAATCCAAGGCAATACCTCCTGAAACTGAGAGGTGGCATCGGTGGCATCAAACCGAAACCCAGCCACGATCGATAAAATCAGGGTCATGCCCAAGATCACAAGACTGATCCACCGGGCTGCTTTTGCTGGGGCCGCTTGCGGGAGAAATCCCACGATCGCGGTTCCGATAATGGGAAACCAAATGAGGGCACTGAGCATAGGTATGAATAGGGGGATTGGGGATCGGGAATTGGGGATTAGGAATTAGGGTAGAGAGGCGATAAATTTGCTGTCAGGGGATGTTCCTTTAAAGCAGGGGATACCACAGGGGATAAGTCAAGAAGATGCCCAACAGACTCACTCCCAGCAGGATGGTCAGCAGGTAGGCTTGAGACTGACCCGAGATGCTGTATTTCAAGGTTTCGCCGCTGAAAATAGAAGCCAGACCGACAAAGTTGACCACGCCATCGACAATGTAGCGATCGAACCAGGCACTGGCTTGAGAAATCAGATTCACCAACCAGATCACGGTCACTTTATACAGAGTCTCGACATAAAAGTCGTAGGCCAGCAGATCCTGAATCAGTTTGTACGGCATTTTCACTGGACGCGACCAGACCCGCGTGAGTGGCAAAGCGGCTCCAATTGCACAGCCAATTGAGGCAGAGAGCACCATCAGGGCGATCGCTGTTTGGTTCAGATAGTCCCAATCTGGCAGAATCTGCAGCCGTTGCAGGATAAAGGGAACCACCAAAGTCAAGATCGTCAGAGACACCATGGGCAGAGCCATTGGCCAGATCACTTCAGGGGCGCGACGGGTTTTCAGTTGCCGTGGGCCGAGAAAGACCAGCCGAAAGACCCGAACAATATTGATCGCTGTCAGGCAATTCACCAGGAGTAACACAGCCACCAACCAGGGATTGTCGTACCAGAAAGCATTAATTCCTTCTCGAAAGGCCCAAAATCCACCGAGTGGGAATAGGCCAATCAATCCGGCTGAACCCACCACATAAGCTGTCGTTGTGGCTGGCATGCGAGTCCACAAGCCACCCATCTCGGTAATATCCTGAGTGCTGGTAGTGACAATAACGGAGCCAACGCTCATAAAGATCAGGGCTTTCGCGATCGCATGGGCAAACAGCATCAGCAGCGCAAAGTTTGTCCATTGCATTCCTACAGCAATAAAGACCAGTCCCAGAAAGGCACTGGTGGAGTGGGAAAAAGCTCGTTTGATATCAATTTGGGCCAAGGCAACGAGAGAAGCACCAATGGCCGTCATCGTTCCCAGGGTGACCAGAGCGGTCGATGCCACTGGCGACAGGATCAAAATGGGCTGAAGTTTGATTAAAATATAAGCTCCGCAGGCTACCACGACTGAATTTCGTAAAATCGAAGCCGGGTTTGGCCCTTCCATGGCCTCATCCAACCATAGATGGAGTGGAAACTGGGCGCATTTCCCAATCGGCCCAGCAATCAGCGCTAATCCCAGTAGGGCAGAGACGAGCGGAGAAAGCGTCGTTACATCCGCCCATTCGTAGAGGTCGGGAAAGTTGAGTGAACCAGCCAGAGAGGCCAAGGCCACTACCCCCATCAGCAGTAAGACATCTCCCACCCGTTTGGTTAAAAAGGCATCACGGGCAGCCGTTACCACCAGCGGTTGGGCATACCAGAAGCCGACCAACAGGTAGGTGGATAGGGTCAGCATTTCCAGGAGGGCATAGGACAGAAACAGCGAATCGCTCAATGCTATTCCCGTCATTGCGCCCTCAAAAAATCCCATTAAGGAAAAGAACCGCGCCAAAGCCCAGTCTTTTTCCAGGTACCCCAGGGCAAACACTTGAGCCAAAACGCTCAAGCCAGCTATCACTTCTGCTGCTCCCAGGCTGACTGGTGAAATGTCGATCGCGAAAGAGAGATCCAGGTCAGCCGCGTGAAACCAGTGCAGTACCATTGGTTGAAGCTCTGTATGGAGGCTGAATTGGAAGGCGATCGCGCCGTGGATCAGGGCGATAACGGTCATCAATATATTGAGATAAGCCGCCGGTCTAGAACCTGTGCGGCGAATAATGCCGAGCGACCAGGGCATTGACAGCAGTGCACCGAGTAAGCCATAACACGGGATCCACCAACTTGTTTGTAAGAAAAATTCTGGCATTGGCATAACCTTGGCTTTTAGACCGCTTCGTAAAATCTCAAACCGTTTCTGAACCCGGAGGCCAGTTAAAAGAATTTCTCTATCGTCATCTTAGGAAAACCCAATGGATTCTCAAAGTCGTTTTTTTAATGGCAACCATAAGCCATCTTTTACAATCGCAAACTTGTGTAGAGAAACTCTAACTTGTTTATATAAATGTAACTTATAGCCAGACAAGAATCTTTTTAACTTTAATCGAAAAAAGCCTATGATGATGAGGGGGAAAATCCTATTCAGCGATCGGGACCTTACCTTTAAGCCCAGGTAGCAAGGTCTTCAGCGTAGGATGCCTAGCCACTCATAGGCCATTTCCACCTGACTATCGGTGGGGGATAAATCTTCAGGCAGGCCGTACCTAGCTTCACGGGGCTTTGAAGTATTGGGTTTTGGCTTTTAATAAGTTTGACTAATCCCTGAAATTTGTAACTATCATTGGTCTTTATATTGCTCAAGTGATAGCCCCACCACTATGCTTAAGACTAAGCATAGTGAACGATTTGATAAGGCCTAAAACGATGGGCGTTCCCGTCAAAAAAATCAGCCCTTCTCAAAAAGATTAGTTTCACTCATCAGGAGACAAGAATGCCAATCGCAGTTGGAATGATTGAGACGCGGGGGTTTCCTGCCGTTGTAGAAGCGGCAGACGCCATGGTTAAGGCGGCTCGCGTGACTCTCGTTGGGTACGAAAAAATTGGGAGCGGACGAGTGACGGTTATCGTGCGGGGTGATGTGTCGGAAGTCCAAGCCTCCGTCGCCGCAGGAGTTGAATCTGCCAAGCGGGTCAATGGTGGGGAAGTTATCTCAACTCACATCATTGCGCGTCCCCATGAGAACCTGGAGTATGTGCTGCCGATTCGCTATACCGAGGCGGTAGACCAGTTCCGCACCTAGCACTGAAGAATTCACCTGAATTACTTCAGAGACTCTAACGTTGTTTGGTTCAACAATTTTCTAGTTTGTTAAATTTCATTGGAAGGGAGAATTGACAATGGCAATCGCAGTTGGAATGGTTGAAACTCTGGGTTTCCCTGCTGTCGTAGAAGCCGCTGATGCGATGGTGAAGGCCGCTCGTGTCACGCTGGTAGGCTACGAAAAGATCGGCAGTGGACGGGTGACCGTGATTGTACGGGGGGATGTGTCAGAGGTACAAGCCTCTGTGGCCGCTGGCATTGAGAACGTGAAGCGGGTTAATGGTGGTCAGGTGCTGTCTACCCATATCATTGCGCGTCCCCACGAGAACCTGGAGTATGTTCTGCCAATTCGCTACACCGAGGCAGTAGAACCATTCCGGGAAAGCGTTAGCGGTATTCGTCCTCTTAACCGCCCCTAAGACCTGATGCAGATTGCCAGAGTATTTGGCACTGTTACCAGTACCCAAAAGGAGCCAAGTCTTCGTGGTACCAAGTTCCTCGTCTTACAACTATTGGATGATAATGGCGAGATTCTACCAGGGTACGAGGTAGCGGCCGATAACGTCGGAGCAGGAATTGGCGAGTGGGTTCTCGTCAGCCACGGCAGCGCTGCTCGCCAAGTGTCAGGCAGTGAACAACGCCCCGTTGATGCCGCTGTAATTGCCATTATTGACACAGTGAGCGTTGAAACTGGTCTCTTATATAGCAAGCGGGAACAGTGGTGAGTGCCGATCGCCCTGTTCTAGTCTTTCATTTTCAGTTTGGAGAGTTGACCGTATGGCAGTCCGTAGTTCTGGGACTCCTCCAATCCCTTGGTCGAAACCTCTGACCGAACCTAAAATTCACGAAACGGCTTCGATTCACTCGTTTTCCAATCTAATTGGAGATGTGCGGATTGGTGCCAACGTGCTAATTGCACCGGGAACATCGATCCGGGCCGACGAGGGAAATCCTTTTTATATTGGGAACCAATCCAAAGTTCAGGATGGGGTTATCATTCATGGATTGGAGCAGGGCCGGGTCATTGGGGATGATGGTCAGGCTTATTCAGTGTGGATTGGGGATAATACCTCGATTACCCACATGGCCTTAATTCATGGCCCGGTATACATCGGGGACAATTGTTTTATTGGGTTTCGATCTACGGTCTTTAATGCTCGGGTTGGCCACAATTGCATTGTGATGATGCATGTCTTAATTCAAGACGTGGAAATTCCGCCCGGTAAGTTTGTTCCGTCTGGTTCCATGATTACCGATCAGCAGCAAGCTGATCGGTTGCCTGATATTCAGGAGTCCGATATTCAGATTGCGGCTCATATTGCAGGCATTCAGGATAGCGTGCGATCGGCATACCACCGACCTGAAAGTCGGGCTTATACTCCATCGGTTCCAGAGGCATTGAGTGAGTTGACAGCAACGAAGTTAACAGGTGAGAGCGGTTCAGAAAGCCGGACAAAGGAAGGGAGTATGGATACAGATGTAGTTAGCCAGGTGCGCCAATTGTTAACCCAGGGCTATCGAATTGGGACGGAACATGCGGACGATCGCCGCTTCCAGACCAGTTCCTGGAAGAGTTGTGCCCCGATTCAAGCTACGCGAGAGTCAGATGTCATTACGCAATTACAAGCCTGCTTAAAAGAGCATGCAGGCGAATACGTGCGTCTGATTGGCATTGACCCGAAAGCGAAGAAGCGAGTTCTGGAAACGATTATTCAACGTCCTGGCGATCAACCCGGTCAGGCTTTGCAAACCTCTGGCTATAGCTCCAGTAGTTATGCATCCCCCAGAGCGACGGTCAGCTATGGTAGTTCCAGCACCTCCAGCTATGGATCGGGTGGACTGAGTGCAGAGGTGGTTGCCCAGGTACGGCAGTTAATTGCTCAAGGAGCACGGGTTGGCACCGAACACGCGGATATCCGTCGCTTCCAAACCAGTTCCTGGCATAGCTGCGCTCCCATCCAGGCTACCCGCGAACCTGATGTGCTGGCGGCGGTTGAAGCCTGTCTGAAAGAGCACCCAGGGGAATACGTGCGCTTAATTGGAATTGATCCAAAGGCCAAGCGGCGGATTGCCGAAGTGATTGTGCAACGTCCTAACGGTAAGGGTTCTCCAACGTCCAGTAATGGCTCCGCTTATGTAGCGGCGGCTCCCAGTTCCTCTGCTGGATATGCGGTGGCTCACTCTGGTGCCGCTTCCGGCGGTGTGGGTCAGGATGTGATGCAACAGGTGGGTCAGTTGCTGGCTCAGGGTTGTCAGATCAGCCTGGAATATGCGGATGAACGCCGGTTTAAGACCAGTTCCTGGCAGAGTGTGATGAAGGTTCCGGGTCGTCGGGAAGCGGAAGTGATGGCGGCTGTGCAGGCGTTTGTGGCAGAGCACGGTCGGGATTATGTACGGCTAGTCGGTGTGGATCCCAAAGCAAAACGGCGGGTGGCGGAAGTGATTGTTCACCGCCCCAATGGGAAGTCGGGTGGCAATGCGGCTTCAGAAAGCAATCATTCTGGTGCAACCTATAATGCTCCTTCCTCTCCCTATACTCCACCTGCAGCAGGACAGGGGAGTAGTAATGGGTCTGTCGGTGGGGCTGTGGCTGAACAAGTCCGTCAGTTATTAGCTCAAGGCTATCGAATTGGAGCTGAGTATGCGGATGAGCGTCGCTTTAAGACCAGTTCCTGGCAAAGTGGCGGTTCCATCCCAGGAGGACGGGACTCAGAAGTGCTCTCTGCCCTGAATGCGTTTATGCATGACCATGCCGGAGAGTATGTGCGGCTGATTGGGATTGATCCAAAGGCGAAGCGCCGGGTGGTCGAAACCATTATTCAGCAGCCGAACGGTCGCTAATCAGGAGTTGTGAAAGTTGAGAGTTACGAGTTGAAAGTTGAGAGTGAAATCAATTCATAACTTCTAACTTTCAACTTCACAAAGGGGGTTCCATGTCCTTGCCGCTATCCTTGCAACTGCGACCTGTCAGTACGTCTCATTACTACATCAGTGGGGACGTTACGATTCAGGCGGGGGTTGCGATCGCTCCTGGCGTGCTGATTCAGGCGGATCCAAACAGTCGGATTGTAATTAAAACCGGAGCTTGTATTGGAATTGGCTCGATTCTGCACGCCTACAGCGGCACGTTGGAAGTGGGGGAAGGAGCCAATATCGGTGCTGAAGTGCTGCTAGTGGGAGCGGTCAAAATCGGGGCTAATGCTTGTATTGGAGCTGCCACTACCATTTATAACGGCTCTGTTGAATGGGGGCAGATGATTCCTCCCGGATCATTGATTGGCGACCCCAGCCGTCACCCTGAAGAGTTGAAAGCGACGGATACAGTCATCTATCCCCCCATCGAGGAAGCCTGCGTAGAAGCACAGGAGAATTCCCCGCCTGCTGCTCCGCTGGCTGAAACTGAAAATTCATCTCACTCAAAGCTGGAAACACAGGCTGCTGGAGTGAATGTCTACGGCCAGGTGTATGTGAATCAACTGCTGGTCAAGCTGTTTCCCAATCGTCAACCTAGCCCTCCACCCCCCACTCCTGAGCCATTGCCATCTACGGATGATCCTTGGGAGGACTAAAGTATCCTTTAACGGCCTGGGGAAGAGCATTTTAGCCTTAGATTCCCCTAAATCCCCCTTACACAGGGGACTTTGAATGGTTCGGTGTCCTCTTTTTAAGGAGGGTTAGGACGGAGCAAAAGGCTTTCAAACACCACTCAGCAGATCATTAACTGGAAGTACTCAGGGAACTTCCGGGTCAGTGAATTGCAGTTAGGATAAGAGTAACCACCGGATCTCGCCCTTCTAGATTGAATGAGCCGACGCGAAGATTTTACTGATACCGCTTTGGGTCTGGTTTCTGCCCAGAGTTTTCCCGCGATCGTCGGGATTGCCGACCACATGCTGAAGTCCTCCGGGGTGACGCTGGTGGGCTATGAGAAGATTGGCAGCGGTCATTGTACAGCCATTGTTCGGGGTTCTGTGGCGGATGTCCGGTTGGCGGTTCAGGAAGGAGCCGAACGGGCAGAACAATTTGGCCAGAAGCTGTCAACGCTGGTGATTCCTCGTCCCATGCCGAATCTGGAAGTTGTGCTGCCGATCGGTAATCGGTTGGCCCAATTAGCCAGCGGACGGGGACATAGTAAGTTGAGCAATCAGGCCGTCGGTTTACTGGAAACTCGGGGCTTTCCAGCCATGGTCGGGGCGGCGGATGCGATGCTCAAGTCTGCAGATGTGGTATTGGCGGCTTATGAAACCATCGGGGCCGGATTGTGTACGGCGATCGTACGCGGCTCCGTGGCCAATGTCGCCGTGGCCCTGGATGCCGGGATGGTTGAGGCTGAGCGAATTGGGGAACTGCATGCGGTAATGCTGGTGCCCCGTCCCCTGGAAGATCTAGATCAAACTCTACCATTGGCCAGTTGCTGGATCGAAGAGATGCAGCCATTACAGATTCCTCTATCCGTTAAGGAAACGGAAAAAGACGTAGTGGCTTTATCGGAATTGAAGCAGGAGCGGCAGGAATTAGCCTTAAGTGAAGGGATGCGCCCTTTATCAGACCTGACCCAACCCGAACCCGAGCTGGAGGTTGTCCCGCTGCAAGAATTGAGGGAAAACTCTAAACCTGATTTGGCTGAGCCAGAGCCAACTCTGGATTTGTCTCAACCAGAGGCAATTGAAAGCCTGGAAACGGAAGCGATTCCTGTAATGGCTGAAGTAGACCTGGAACCTTCTGCTGATGAATCGGTGTCAAAGCTGGCTCAACCGGAACCAAAAGCGATCCGCCAGCGGCATCGTGCCAAATATCCGCGTCGGCCCTAAGCTAACGTTTCGGGACAGTAACCCAAGCCACGAACAAACTGCCTGCGGAACTCTTCGATTTCTTCGCGATCGGGCAAGCCATGAGATACGATCGCTACCTGATAGCGTTGCATCACATCAACTGGAGATTGCCCCGTTTCCAATCCCCACAAAGCCATCTGAACCCGAATATCTGGAGTATAGGGAACGCCCAACTCATTCATAAATGCCTGAAAGTCTCCATGTTGATGCGGCTCCAGATACTCTCTCATTTTGATGCGGACGATCCAGCCGTCAATCTGATGAATCACAGTCAGGAATTGAACGGGCAGCCTTCCACTGTAAAGATACTCAACCACTCTCAAGGTAAGACTGGTATTGGCGAGGTAGTGGAGGTAATCCATAGTTTCGTCTACCCACTGGGTAATGCATACACCTCTATCGTCGATCGCAACCACAAATCGCAATAGGGGAGAAGCCCTCCATTACCAGAGGGATTTCACCCAATTCTGGAGAAAGGCAGAAATCGGGAGGCAGAGGGCAGAAGGAAGAATAATTGATTATTTAATCCTTATCCATTTGAAAATTTTAACTATTGAGGGGTTCGGGGAGCTATAAGTCCCGCGCTGTATGCGAAGCCT
>NZ_JBRAGO010000071.1:0-23446 GCF_052746595.1 Leptodesmis sp. | reverse complement strand
ACTGCGACGGATTTAGGTAGGCACTGTAGCGGCCCAAGATCCCTATGTGGAAGCCCTCAATTATGATCAGTGTTTTATGCGGGATTTTGTGCTCTGTGCATTACTGTTTTTGATCAAAGGTCAGAGTGAGATTGTCCGTAATTTTTTAATTGAAACTCTGGCTTTACAGAGTAGCGATAAGCAGATGGATTGCTTCAATGCTGGACAGGGATTGATGCCCGCTAGCTTTAAAGTGAAGCATCAGGATGGGGAACAGTTTTTAATTGCCGATTTTGGGGAACACGCGATCGGGCGGGTTACTCCAGTCGATTCCTGTCTCTGGTGGCTGATTCTGCTACGGGCTTATGTTCGGGCGACGGGGGATATCGATCTGGCCCACCGACCGGAATTTCAGCAGGGGATGATGTTGATTCTGAAACTGTGTCTGGCTGATCGCTTTGATATGTACCCCACGCTACTGGTTCCTGATGGTGCCTTTATGATCGATCGCCGCATGGGCGTGTATGGGCATCCCTTAGAAATTCAAGCCTTATTTTATAACGTCGCCTCAGTGAGGATGAGTGGGCTGAATACTACGATGGCAGAAATGGTCGCCTGGTAGGAAAGGCCTGTCGCAAATTCCAGACCTAGACGATCGCAGGCTACCTCCTGGCCCGCGAATTCCTCGAACATCCGGATAAACTTTCCCTCCTTAGCTTTGACAAAGACCCGGAGATGCTGGAATGGCTATGCTATTTTCGCGAGGGTTGATACTTTCTGCAAAGTTCCGCACCGGAGAGCAGACCCAGCGAGTACTGGACATCCAACCAGTTTCCGGGGGGCTAGTAAGATGAGTAAGATGCGTCGGAATTCATATGTGAACCTTCTAAAACTAGAAGGATAAAGACACTTTTGTAGTAGTTTGGTTTATGGTGAACGACTCCAGACAGCGGCAGTGATTGCAGTTTAGCGCGAGGAACGGCTAGTTTAGGAACAATTTCAGAGCCCTATCTGTCCTGGGAAGAGTAACAGATGTGTTCCATGCTTTCCGACACAATCTGCTAAAGTCGAAGTAAATCAAGCTTCACAAAATTATTATTTTGTGACCGTTTTTTGTTGGGTAAACAGTCTATGCTATTGAGATTACCTGTGCGACGAGTTGTTTCCGGTCTAGCGATCGCAACTTGCTTAGTCGGCACTGTTCCCCTGGTGAGTTTTGCCCAAAGTGGATTACCAGGTTTAACGCTGTTCGGTGGAGTGAAAGGTGAGGACAACCTCAATTACCGACTGGATTTTGGCGGCAAAGCAAACGGCTGGGATCGCTATCGACTGAGAATTCCAGCCAGCAAGATGAAATTGGCTGTAGCACAGTTCACCATCTCATACCCGGACTACTTCAGAGGCTCTTTTGATCCCAAGGAGATTGAGCTAATCGTACAGGGGAAGCCTGTCAAGATTGAAGAAGCCAAGTGGAACAAGGACAACAACTTAATCGAGATTTTTCCTGCCGAACCAGTTCCAGCTAACAGCAGAGTGGAAATCCAGCTCAGTAATGTCAGAAACCCCAGTACTGGCGGAATGTTTTACTTCAATTGCCAGATTGTATCACCGGGGGATGTGCCGCTCTTGCGTTACCTGGGAACCTGGGTAATTCAAATTTCCTAGGCAGGGGTGGTTTTTGCCACGATAGATAGACGCAACTTACCCCTATATAAAAATATTTCTTGAAAATCACAGTCTCAACAATGCTAAAATTGTAAACTGTGTTTTTGACATATTTGGGAAGCTTCGGAGATATCAACCATGACTCAGCGCACTTTGGGCGGTACCCGCCGCAAACGGAAGAGAACTTCGGGGTTTCGTGCCCGGATGCGAACCAAGAATGGCCAACGGGTGCTTAAAGCTCGGAGAAGAAAGGGGCGGGCGCGGTTGGCGGTTGCCTAAAGTAAAACTGTAACGGGCAACGAATGGAGTGGGACTACCAAAGGCTCATCGGCTGAAATGTCGGCAAGACTTTAGTCAGGTCTATCAGCAAGGAAAACGGTTTAAAACTGCTCATCTGACATTACGAGTGCTGCGACGATCGCCCTCCCCCTCCTTGGCATCCAGTTCTCAACCGTTACCAACCCGCATTGGTTTCTCGATTAGTCTGAAAGTAGATAAACGGGCAGTGGTTCGCAATCGCATTCGACGACGTCTCCAGGCAATTGTGCGGCAACTATTGCCCTTCATGGGTGGAAGCTGGGATTTACTGGTTATTGTTCATCCTCAGGCCACTCAGTGCGATTACTTACAATTTCTGCAAGAATTAGAGCAGTTGCTAGTAGACGCTGAGGTGCTTCATGGCTATCAAAGAGGATGTGTTCTATGACGGCGGTCCCCATATTGGCGACCTGATCATTGGAATTTTGTTAGGGTTTACTGTCATCTGCATTCCTTTGACCATTGGTGCGATCGTCCGGGCACTCTGGTTGCGCTACCGGATCACAAACCGCCGCATTTCTGTTACAGGAGGCTGGATGGGACGCGATCGCTCTGATATCGTCTACTCAGAAATTGCTAAAGTGGTTACGGTACCTCGTGGGTTGGGAAGCTGGGGTGACATGGTAATCACTTTAAAGGACGATAGCCGCTTGGAACTGCGGGCTATTCCTAAGTTTCGCGAGATTTACAGCTACATCAACGAAAAGTTGTCACCAGCGGCCCAAGCAAAAAGTGGTGGACTGGGTGGTCAGCGTTAAGGACAGGGGTGAAAACCGCACTTGTCGGCCACTGAACCCCAACAGGTATGCTGTGAGGATAATTGAGATCGGCTGCGGCTGAACTTAAGCCATTAGTTAATACACTCAGAAAACGAGGTCAGGATAGAGCGAATGGACTTTGGTATTGGGTTTCTTTCAAACAATGTAATGCTGCCAATCCTGGATTTTTTCTACGGGATTGTGCCTAGCTATGGTCTGGCGATCGTGGCACTAACGCTGGTCATTCGCTTTGCGCTCTATCCTCTGAGTGCTGGCTCTATCCGGAATATGCGGCGCATGAAGGTGGTGCAGCCTGTCATGCAGAAGCGGCAGCAAGAAATTCGCGAACGGTATAAAAATGATCCGGCCAAACAGCAAGAAGAAATGGCCAAGGTCATGCAGGAACTGGGAAATCCCCTGGCAGGTTGTTTTCCTCTGTTGCTACAAATGCCTGTTCTGTTTGCCCTGTTTGCCACCCTGCGGGGATCGCCTTTTTCAGATGTTCCTTACAACATCAGTTTCCAGATCCTACCGAAAGAGCAAATTGAACAGATTCAACCCCAGCCATACATCTCCAGTCCGCAAAATATCTTTATTGCTGACGGTGTGCATGCCCCAATTACGGCAGTCGCTCCTGGTGGTACGAAGTTAGCTGTAGGCGAAACCGCAAAAGTTGAGTTTCAGACTACGGATGGGAAATCACTGCAAACTCTACTGGCAGAACATCCAGAAGAAGCCGACAAGTTAGTTCCCCACTTTGAAGTAGTGAAGGGAGCCGAGCAAGTCAAAATTAATGACGATGGGACAATTCAGGCTCTCCAACCGGGAGATGTGACGATCAAGGCCGTGATCCCTGGTCTGGCCGCTGATAAAGGCTTTTTGTTCATTGACAAGCTGGGACGAGTGGGCGCGATCGACCCGGATGGTACCCTGCACTGGGACATCATCGGCATGATCATCTTCTTCGGAGTCAGCATCTATGTGAACCAGTTGCTGTCGGGCCAGGGGTCTTCCGGTAATCCCAATCAGGACACGGTGAATAAAATTACTCCAGTGATTTTCTCTGGAATGTTTCTGTTTTTCCCCTTGCCGGCTGGCGTGTTGATGTATATGTTGATCGCCAACATCTTCCAGACGCTGCAGACCTTCATCCTCTCACGGGAACCTTTACCCGAGGAAGTGATGAAGTTGGTGGAAGCCGAGGAGAAAGCGGCGGCCCGAAAAGACGGTTCAGATGCCTTACCTTTTGAACCAGGCAAAGCAAAGAAGGAACCTGTTGCGGCTAAAAAGGATACGCCTGTTCCTGTAAAAAAAGATGCAGAGCTAGCTAAGAAAGAACTGGCACAGGCCAAGAAAGACTCGACGATAGTGACAAGGAAAGAGCCAACTTCAACACAGAAGGCGCAATCCACTCCCACTCAAAAGGAGCCAACTCAGGTCAAGAAAGACTCGACTCCGACTAAAAAAGAGCCAACCCAGGCGAAGAAGCCAGCAACTCCACCGAAAAAGAATCCTGGCTAGGCCAAGAAAAAGCCCCAGGGCTAGTCTGTCAATCTATGAAAGGCACGTTTTGGCAATGGCAGTGGTAAAACGGGGAAGGAGTGAACTGATATGAATCGAGAGCAACGAGGTCAGCAGTGGTTACAGCAGTTACTAGACTTGGCAGGAGTTTCTACTCAGGTGAAAACTCAGGCCAGCCCCGCTTCCTGGGAGGGAAGTTGCTGGCTTGTCATTGATGACTCGAGCCTGACCCCAGAACAGATTCAACAGTTAACTGGCCCCAACGGCTCTGTGTTGGATTCCATCCAATACCTGGCCAATACTACCCTCAACTTGGGAGTTTCGGCAGAAGAACAGGGAGCCTACACGGTTGATCTGGCAGGCTATCGAGAGCGTCGTCATGCGGAACTGCAGGCGATCGCTCAGGAGGCAGCGGAACAAGCGCGAGAAACTCATCGGGAAATTGAACTCAAGTCCTTATCCGCTGCAGAACGGCGACAAGTGCATACCATATTAAAAGAACATCCAGACCTGGAAACCTACAGCCGTGGACAAGAACCCGATCGTCGCCTGGTAGTGCGGCTGTTACGGGAGGAAGAAGCGGAAGAAGTATAACCTTTACTATCCAGGTTGAGAGGAGGAACTCATGGCTATCGAACCAACTTATATTCCTCGTCTGACGCGAGCACCAGAGCAAACTGAAGTTGTTCAAATTGACGAACCGATTCCGGGGTTAGAGACTCTCACTCCAGTACAGGGTTGGGTGCGGGTAAAGCACCAGGGCAATTACCTGGAAATCGATGCCAAAGTAGAAACAATTATTACCTTCACCTGCGATCGCTGTTTGCAGCGATATAATCACAAACTTTCCATCGCTCCTTCTGAATTGATCTGGTTGGATGAAGCGGCGGATGATCTGGATCCGATTGTTCTGGATCGAGAAATTGACTCTGAAGATCTGGTGGAAAGACTCTCTCCGACAGGCTACTTTGATTCGGGTGAATGGCTGTACGAGCAACTGTGTCTGGAAATTCCCCAACGCAAACTCTGTGATGCCCAGTGTCCCGGAATTCCTCTGCCAGAATCAGAACAATCCTCTAAGTCTGGGGGCGATCGGCGCTGGGCTGGCCTGGAGTCCTTAAAGGATCAACTGTTTAGTCAGAATTGATGTATTCTGGCTTAACAATTTATTTCCCAATGCTGCTGGCATGACGACTCCATCCGACGAATCCAGTACCCAACTTCTCTTAACCCAGCTAGCCCAATCCTCTAGTCAACAAAATCATAAGTCAGGTACCCTTGTTGACCAAGTAGGCCGACTGGCTCAATCATCGAATGAGCAAAATCAAAGCTTGGATACTTTGATTGACCAGATAGCTCAGTCATCCAGTCAACAGAATCAGAAGCTTGATACCTTGAACGCTCGGGTGAGCCAGTTGGCTCAGTCGTCCAATCAGCATAATTACAAATTAGACACTTTAATTGATCAAGTGGGGCATTTAACTGAAGGGTTGGTGGTAATGTGACTGATGATTCACCACCAAATAGAAGCAACGAGGCAACAGGCAGAATCCATTCAGGAACAGATAAATGGGCAGGCAGAAGTTGCCAGGCAGTAGGCAGATAACATCAAACAACAGGCTGAAATTTTCCAGAACCCAACTGAGGTCGTTGAAATTCAGGCTGACAGCATCTCTCAACTCCTGGTTTTCGTAGAGCGACGGGGGTAAAAGTACGGAAGCAGGCGAAAGAAGGGAGAATGGGGGAAGATTGATGGCGATCGCTGTCGATTCTGAGTTGTTCATTCCAATTTACGTTCTATGAGCTTCAGTGAAGAGTTTGAGTTACTGCTGCGGGCACGGTATCCGCTGATTTATATCCCCACTCAAGAAGAAGAACGGGTCGAAGGGGCGATCGCCCAGTCTGGCAAACAGCAGGGGAATCGGGCGATTTATATCTGGGATTTTGTCGATGGCTACCACGGCAACCCCAATGACGAAGGCTTTGGCAAACGGAATCCGTTGCAGGCTCTGGAGTTTATTGAGAAATTGCCTGCCGGTGCTCCAGCTATTTTTGTGTTGCGGGATTTTCATCGCTTTTTGGAAGATGTCTCTGTTGCCCGGAAACTACGCAACCTGGCCCGATCGCTGAAATCCCAACCCAAGAACATTGTGATCGTATCACCCCAGATTGCTATTCCCGAAGACCTGAGCGAAGTGCTGACCGTTGTGGAGTTTCCGCTACCGCAAGGAAGTGAAATCCAGGCCGAGATTGAACGGTTCCTGAACACTACCAATCAGTCGATGGAAGTCCGTGCGCTAGATGAACTCGTGCGTTCCTGCCAGGGACTGTCTCTTGAACGCATCCGACGGGTACTAGCACGGGCGATCGCTACTCATGGAGAACTACGGCCTGAAGATGTGGATCTGATTCTGGAAGAAAAGCGGCAGACGATCCGGCAAACTCAGATTCTGGACTTTTATCCCACCGAAACGAACATTTCTGATATTGGTGGATTGGATAATTTGAAAGATTGGCTACTGCGTCGAGGCGGAGCTTTTTCTGAGCGGGCGCGGCAGTATGGTTTGCCCCATCCGCGCGGACTCTTACTGGTGGGGATTCAGGGGACCGGAAAATCTCTGACGGCGAAGGCGATCGCGCACCACTGGCATCTGCCTCTTTTACGCCTGGATGTGGGTCGCCTGTTTGCCGGATTGGTTGGTGAATCGGAATCCCGTACCCGGCAAATGATTCAACTTGCTGAAGCACTCGCCCCCTGTGTGCTGTGGATTGATGAAATTGACAAAGCTTTTTCCGGGATGGATAGTCGGGGGGATGCCGGAACCAGCAATCGGGTATTTGGTACTTTCATTACCTGGTTAGCCGAGAAGACGACTCCAGTATTTGTGGTCGCCACGGCCAACAATATTCAATCCCTGCCTCCCGAAATGCTGCGGAAGGGCCGCTTTGATGAAATCTTTTTTGTAGGCTTGCCGACTCAGGATGAACGTAAAGCGATTTTCGCTGTTCATCTGGAACGGCTGCGGCCCCACACATTAAAATCCTATGATATCGATCGCCTGGCTTACGAAACACCGGATTTTTCAGGGGCCGAAATTGAGCAAACCCTGGTCGAAGCCATGCACATTGGCTTCAGTCAGAATCGGGACTTCACCACAGATGACATTTTAGAAGCAGCCAGCCAGGTAATTCCGCTTGCCCGTACCGCCCAGGAGCAAATCAAATTTCTTCAGGATTGGGCGGCTTCCGGTAAGGCTCGTCTGGCTTCCAAGTACAGTCCCCTCAGTACGCGGATTCAGCAGCAAATTCAGCAATCCGACTGATTTTATCCAAACTTACCTTTATGACTTTAGCTAGATGAGAAGACCGTTTCTCCACCGTTACTGTGGAATGCGAGTCCAATGAAAGGACGCATAAACGCAGCACCATGGAGAATAGTTATGAACAATCTGATTTCTGGAGCGATCGCCAGTATTGCTTCTTTGGTTAAACTTTTTCGCCTGAAACAAACTTTAATTGTAGTTTTTTCAGGATTGCTTCTATTTACCAGCACGGCTTGTGCAGGCAGTTCTATGGCCAGTGAAGCTAGAGTTAACAGCGGCACCAGTCCTTATGACAAAACTACTGGCCTACAACGGGAACTGTACGCCCCAACTCAGCAATCCTGCTGCTGATTGAGTCTTATGCAAGAGTTCCAATGAGTATTGAGAGAATCCACTCATAAATTCCTTAACTCAATTGCTAATCTAACACCAAAAATCCTACAAACTATCGTAGTGATATGTATTGTAACTGTTGAGAGCACTCACTTTATCAGGTCAGAATGATATGTCTAAATTGTATTTTCTCAGTTTCCTAATTTAGTTTTATTAGTGTATATCAGTGAGGTTTTTATATTTTAGGAAAAATTAGCTTGATAATTTTGCTGGTGAGTGTTGCTTTGCCTGAGGGGTAATTGCTCTACAGCATTCCGATTGAAGGCATTCCCCATCATCCAAGCCTGCCTTGGAATCGGTTTTCCTTCCAGCCTGTATTGATCGCCTAGATCTGGTGGTATACCCGTTATCCAGAAACTCAGACGGTCACTGAAACGATCGCCTGCCTGCGTCTTAATCTGTAGAACACCAAAGCTAAACCAGATTCAGCTAGCCAAAAAAATCCCTGACATTTCTGCCAGGGATTGAATCAGGGTGCATCTTACCATTCACTTATTCCTATCCCTCAGCAATCTATCCGAAAAACTGAAATGAAGTTCTTGTAAAGATCTCGTTACTTTAATGAAGCACCTAATCTCCAATTCCTGATTCCTCATCCCTATGTTTCCCCTAACTCCTCAAGCAGTAGATGGAGAGCCGCTTTCATTTCAGTTGGAGACGTTGTACTGGTACCAAATTGACGCACCACAATACTAGCTGCCAGATTGCCCAATACCGCAGCTTCCCAGGGCGAGGCTCCCACAATTAAGCCCAGGGTGAGGGCTGCCACTACAGTATCTCCTGCGCCTGTTACATCAAACACATCGGTGCGGTTAAAGGCAGGAATGTGGTAAGCACTGCCATCAGAATGGATTAGGCTCATCCCTTCTCCACCGCGAGTAATAAGAACCTGTTGGGCTTGTGTGGCTTGAATCAGATCCTTGCCACCCTGACTAATGAGGGGCAGGTCAGTGCCATCTCCCAGGGGATAGCCAACCGCTTGTTCAGCTTCAGGCAGATTGGGGGTGAAGATAGTAGCTCCCCGATAGCGCTGTAACTGCTTTTGGGCATCAACGACGCTGAGAGGATGGGATAGAGCCGCTGCAATTACAGGGGCAGAGAGGGTGCCATCTCCATAATCAGAACAAACGACTGCATCCACTTGGTCCAAGTTTTGCCGAATGTAGTCGGCCAGTTGATCTTGCAAGACTTGAGACGGTAGCTGATCGGATTTGCGATCAACCCGGACAATTTGCTGCGTGACTGACTGTCGGGCATGACCGGAGATACGGGTTTTTGTCACTGTGGGGCGATCGCCATCGAGCAGCATCCCCTCAGTATTAATTCCTGCTGTCTCAAAAATGTGGCGTAATGCCTTTCCCTGCTCATCTTTCCCAACGATGCCAGCCGCCTTCACCTGTGCCCCCAACTTCGCTAAGTTGTACACCGCATTGGCTCCCCCTCCAGCTACCTGGCGGGTGTGCTCATGGCGAATGATCAGCACTGGAGCTTCCCGGGAAAGACGTTCTACCTGTCCTGTAAGAAACTCATCCAGGCACAAGTCTCCGATCACTAATACCCGAGGTTGATGAAACTGGTCTAGTAGATGTACCAGCCGATCAGCTGCAGCCAATAATTTTGTGGTAAAGGTTGAATCAAACGTCATAGAGGGCATGGTAACTCAAGCAATTTACTGGGAATATTAAATCCGAGCCACTGACTAAAGCGGTAACGGATAGAATAAACAATACTTGGTGCAAAGTTAATCCAAAGAGCATCTACTGGATCAAGTTATCTGATGCAACGCTTTAATTTGGTAGTAGGTGCGCCTGCCGTAGCGAACTGAAAGATCGTCAAAAATGGGCCTTAGGTCTTGAATTGTCCTGTTTGCACCCTGATCTCACTAAAATCTTTTAGTGAACTTCCCTTCAGCGATCGCTTAATCCAGGTAATACCGCTCACATGACACATTTCCGCAGAAGATTTGCCAGGTTGTTGAGCACCGGCCATCGATTTTCAGGATTTATTCTGAAACATCCTGCCTTAATTAGCAGCCTATTAGTTGCTGGTTTGGTAGTAGGAGTCAGGCAGGCGGGTGGACTGCAACCCTGGGAGCTATTGACCTACGATGAGATGCTGCGGTTACGCCCAGCACAAGACCCTGATCCTCGGCTCCTGGTTGTTACAGTGACCGAACAAGATATTCAAGAGCAACAACGGTGGCCCCTGTCAGATCAGGTTATTGCTCGCTTACTGGAACGGTTGCAGCAATACCGTCCCCGCACGATCGGCCTGGGTATTTATCGCGATATTTCCCATCCCCCAGGGCAATCCGACTTACTCAAACAACTGCAGGCTCCTAACTTAATTGCTATCAGACTGCTAGGGGATGCAGCTAAAGATGGAGTGCCAGCACCACCGGGAATGGCCCCAGATCGGGTTGGGTTTAGCGATATTGTGCTGGATCCCGATGCTGTCGTTCGGCGTAATTTTCTGTTTGCCACTTCTGAAGGAAAACGTTTTTATTCATTCTCCCTGCGGCTTAGCCTGCACTACCTTGCAGATCAACATCTGACAGTTACTCCCATTGCTCAAAAAGCCTTACAGATTGGGGAACGGGTCTTTCCAACCTTAGACAGTCATGCTGGTGGCTATCAGACTCTGGACGATCGCGGCTACCAGATTATGCTGAATTACCGCTCTGGCAAGGCAGCAGCACGGCAGGTAACTTTAGGAGATGTCCTGCATGGGCGGATAGACCCCGCCTGGGTAAAGGATAAGCTGGTATTGATTGGCACCACCGCCCCCAGTGTGAAAGACCTGTTTGTCACTCCCTTTAGTCTTTCCGATGATAAAAACCCGGAGATGGGGGGAGTTCTGGTTCATGCTCAGAAAGTGAGCCAAATTTTAGGAATACTCTTAGATGGCCAATCGGTCATTTGGTACTGGCCGCAGCCCATCGAAATTGCCTGGATCTGGATTTGGGCGTTGCTGGGAGGGATCTTGGGCTGGCGATTGCGACATCCTGCCTGGTTGGGATTATCGGTAGCGATAGGCGGTATCAGTTTATTCGGGATTTGCCTGGGAATCTTTCTTTTACAGGCAGGTTGGATTTCCTTTGTGGCTCCTATGAGTGCGTTTATCGGCTCCAGTATTGCCATTCTGGCCTATCGTCTGCTTTATAACGCTCTGCATGATGAGTTAACGGGCTTGCCCAATCGGACTTTATTCATCAATCAGGTGCAGTGGGCCATCAATCGTGGGAGACAGTTAAATCTACTAAAGCAAAAACAGCTAGGCTGTGCCCCATCCTGGGCTGTTTTGTCTTTAGGACTGGATAGCTTCAAAGCAATCAATGACAGCTTTGGGCCACATCGAGCCGATGAACTGTTGATTGCGATCGCTAAACGGCTAAAATCAGGCCTCAAGTCTGGAGATCATTTGGCCAGGGTAGGAGGCGATGAATTTGCCATTCTGCTGCCTCAAATCCGGGATATAGACGAAGTGGCTCATTTAGCAGACTACTTGCAAAAGCAGATTAAACAACCCTTCGTTTTGCAGGGACAGGAGGTATTCACCAGTACCAGTGTAGGCATTGTCCTGAACGAACTAGACCGTTACCTGCAACCAGAAGATGTGTTGCGGGATGCCCAGACGGCCATGAATCAGGCCAAAGCTTCTGGAAAAGCACGGTATCAGGTATTTATGCCAGGAATGCGGGTGCAGGTGATGACTCGCCTGCAGTTGGAAACGGATTTACGACGGGCGATCGAGCGGCAGGAATTTCAATTGCATTATCAGCCCGTGGTTTCGTTACTAACTGGCAAAATAGCGGGATTTGAAGCCTTACTTCGCTGGCAGAACCCCCAACGGGGATTTGTGCATCCCATGGAATTCATCTCCGTTGCCGAAGAAACAGACTTAATTATTCCTATTGGTCAGTGGGTGATTGAGGAAGCCTGCCGTCAGATGCAAATCTGGCAGCATCGCTTTCCTCAACTCGCTCCACTGGTGGTCAGTGTGAATCTTTCCAGTAAGCAATTTGCTCAGGCTAATTTGGTGGAGCAGATTGAGCAGACCCTGCGGCAGACGGGCTTAAACGGCCACAATTTGAAGTTGGAGATTACTGAAAGTATTGCGATGACCGATGTAGAAACGACGATCGCCCTGTTAATGCGGCTCAAAGCCTTAGATCTGCAACTTAGCATTGATGACTTTGGCACAGGCTATTCCTCCCTCAGTTACCTGCATCGTTTCCCCACCGATACGATCAAAGTGGATCGCTCTTTCGTCAGCCGTATGGGATCGGAAGATAAAGATAGTCACATTGTCCAAACCGTAATTATGCTGGGGCATAACCTGGGAATGGACATTGTTGCTGAAGGAGTCGAAACGACCGAACAACTGGCTCAGCTCCGGACTTTAAAATGTGAATATGGTCAGGGGTATCTTTTCTCGAAACCTCTGCCTAGTGAGGCGATCGAACAATTACTGACAATGGATCCCCAGTGGTAAATGGTGCGAGTGCTGAGAATTGAGCGTGAACTTTTTCCCAGCACCCGATTCCCAGTACCTTTAAAGTATGCTGGTACAAATGCCACAGCAAACAACTAGCTGATATCGACTCTGCCACCATACTTCGCTTCAAAGTAGCTGTTGCCGCCTACTTGAGTTGGCGCAGCCTCGATGACGATATTGATGATTCTTTGAGTTCCTGTGAAGAAGAAATTAACCGCGATCGCACTTGCTGTAGCAGCAGGTACGCCAAAGATGATCACAGTCGGAGAATAATTAGGCCCTGGATCGGAGAAGGCAATATTGGCTACCTAGGGATCTCCTGTGAACTCAATTTTGCTAATCCGTTGAGTATTGGTCGTGTAGGTAAAAGACATGATGCTGTCCTGTAAGTAAGTTAACGTTCATGCAATGGATTGGCATCCCGACTAATGATAAGCTTCAGATTCAAAATAATGATCTACTTCTTGTTAAGAGCCTATTAACCTGACATGAATTTACTGTCTCAAAATTTTCATTTGAAAAATTGAGCCAAATGAGTACTCCTGATTAGAGAACTTCGGCACAGCTTTTTGACCTGCATCAGGTCAATGAAAACCGAAAGGGAAATTGTTGCCAGGTCAATAGGTTCATCTTTAGAAGCCTGTGCCAATCGACTAGCCATTCTAGTTCATTTTTCTGTTAGTGAGCTATAACTTCTTTATAAGAAAGAAACCATTTGTAAATAGACCTGGAAACAGGGATAAAGCAAAAGTTGATCTAAATGTGGAAAGTATTAATGCTACTCTACGTACTTCTGTCGGCACTCACTGGTAATAAACTACACCTTGTTTGGATAACTCCTCCCAGGTTTGCCGAGCAAGTCCGGCATTTCTGCCAAAGCTAGCATAGGTGACTGTCACTGCACTGAGATTGGTATCACTCAATGATGCTTCATACAAATCAGCGTTACTTAAGTCGGCTGCAAATAAATCAGCACCATTCAAATTAGCTTGCACTAGACTGGCATGCCGCAAATAGGCATAACTCAGTCTGGCATCGCATAAACTAGCTCGATCTAACCGGGCACCGTTCAACACGGCCCGATCTAAGTTCGCATGATTGAGGATCGCATTGGTTAAATTAGCTTCTGTGAGATCTGTAAAATTCATACTGCTGTGAGTTAAAATAGCCCCTCTCAAATCAGCCCCTGTCAAGTCTGCTTTATCGAGTTGGGCACTGGTCAAGTCGGCATTCACTAAACAGGCTCTCGTCAGTTGAGCGTTTGATAAATCGGCATGGGCAAAGTTAGCACCTGCTAAATTCGCGGCTGTGAAGTCTACCCCTGCCAGTTGGGCTTTATGAAAGTTCTGACCGCTCAAGTTCTGGCGAGAAAAATCGTTGGAGGAATCTACCATGACTGTTCCTGGCCTTTTATCCAGGACAAAAAATCTTGATTGAACTGGCTCAGGGATAGGAGGTGAAGGTCGGGATCCTGTTCTGCTAATAATCGTTCCCCCGAGGTATTATATCCCCAGTCTGCTAGAAATAAAGCCACCTCTGCCAACTCAGGATGCTGTTGAATGGCCTGCAAGGTTTTGAGTCGATCTTCAACAAACCAGAAAGTAGCGGTGGGAAAAATTTGAATTAGTTCTTTCAGAATATTTGCTTTACTGTGCTTCACTTCCTTCCCCAAAATTTGCAGATCGGTCAGATCGATCCCCTCCTGTTGCAAGAGTTGCTGGATAAAGCGGCCTTCTTTGGTACTGATGATGACGACGTGAGTATCGGTTTGCAGAATACCCTTGAGGCGATCGCTAACCCCCGGATAAAACCGATGTTCTGCTAACCAACTGTTCAAATCATCAGCAATCCAGCGATCGCGCAGGCCATCCACTTCTGCCATCAGCATCCCTGGATCCAGGTTATATTGAGAAACCAGGCGTTTGGCGATCGCGGGCCAGTCTGCCAACAATTCCGTTTCCGCCAAGCCATCCATAACCGCCTTTAGCACTAATGGCATTTCCCAGCCTGTTTCCACGACAGGCCGCAAGCGATAAAAGGATTCAGCTAAGCCAGGGGGGGGCATTTTCTCAGACGGTTGCCAGAGATTGCAATAGGCCATCCAGGCAGTTTTGAAGTACTCTTTGAGACCATCACAGAGCACGCCATCAAAATCAAGGGCCAGAACAGAGGGGGGAGTCATTGGCATAGATGCTACCCATGAGGTATGCTGCACCTTCAAGGTATCTCAAGAATTTTCTGACGAATCGTACTTGATTGTTGTGTTCTTCCTGTTACCAGAATTGTAACAAGTTCCCCATTTTACTTTCGAGCAAGCCATACTGACGGACAACCTGATTGGTATGGCTTTCCTGCTCTATGTTTCGTGATGCCCGATTGTACCAGATGCTGTTTCTGTCCCTGTTTGTCGTCCTGGGAATCGCCACACGGGACTGGACTTTGCATCCTGGAATCATCCTGGTTGCGATCGCCACCTGCCTGATCACTCAAGGGGCTGCTCTAGTCGTGAGTTCTCAGTTTCCAATTCTCAGTTCTCAGTTCGATCCGGCTACTCCAACCACAGCAATCTCTGCCACGCCTGACTCCCCCACCCCTGCACCCCTGCACCTCTGCATCCACCCCTCCTTCCCCAGTGCCCTGATTACGGCTCTTGGCCTCAGTCTGCTCCTGCGTACCGACCACTGCAGCACAATGATGGTTGCCGCGATCGCAGCGATCGGCAGCAAATTTCTGCTTCGCTTCTGGGGTAAACATATCTTTAATCCTGCGAATTTCGGCATTGTTGCGGCGATCGCCCTGACTCACGATGCCTGGGTATCGCCCGGTCAGTGGGGGGAAGGAAGCTGGTACATCCTGCTATTTCTGGCCACCGGGGGACTGGTTTTGCAAAAAGTAGGCCGCTGGGATACCACCGTCACCTTCCTGGGATCCTATGCCTGCCTGGAAGCATTACGAAATCTCTGGTTGGGTTGGACGTGGGATGTCTGGCTGCATCGGCTGACCAGTGGTTCCCTGCTCCTGTTTGCTCTGTTTATGATTACAGATCCTCGAACTATTCCCAATGCCCGCACCAGTCGGATCCTCTGGGCGGCTGCGATCGCCCTGCTCACCTTTATCCTGCGTAACGTCTTCTTCCTGCCTACCGCCGTTTTCTGGGCACTCTTCGCCCTCTCCCCCCTGAGTATTCTGCTGGATTTGCTCTGGGACGCGCCCCGATTTGAGTGGAAAGCCAGGGAGTTATAAGAGTTAAGAGTTAAGAGTTAAGAGTTTTAAGTTTTGAGTTAGTTGTTCCTCTCACCCTCTCGTCATCCTGGCATCTCCTTCCCCTCTACTCCTCCACCCCTCCACCCCTCTACCCACCTACCATGAAACTTCTCCGTATCCTCCTCATTTCCCTCCTGATCCTGTCTGCCAGCCTATTTGTGGCCTCTGGAGCTTGGGCGTTTTGCGGGTTCTATGTAGCGAAGGCGGATGCCAGGTTGTATAACCAGGCCTCTCAAGTGGCGATCGCTCGCAGTGGCAACAAAACGGTGCTGACGATGGCGAATGATTATCAGGGTGAGGTGCAGGATTTTGCGATCGTGGTGCCCGTACCTGTGGTGTTGAAAAAAGAGCAGGTAGAAGTCGGCAAGCCAACCATTTTGGAACGATTGGATGCCTTTAGCGCACCTCGTCTGGTGGAATACTTTGATCCCGATCCCTGTACGCCTCCAGTTTATGAACGAATGAGGCCCGCCGTCCCCACTATGTCTGCTGGAGCCAGGAAGGACGAAGCTGCACGATCGCAAAATCTGGGTGTGACGATCGAGGAGAAATTTACGGTTGGGGAGTACGACATTCTCATCCTGAGTGCGAAGGAGTCGGGGGGACTGGAAACCTGGCTGCGGCGGAATGGCTACCGGCTTCCTCAAGGGGCACGGCAACTTCTGCGGCCCTACATTCGGCAACAGATGAAGTTTTTTGTGGCTAAGGTGAACCTGAATGAGTTTGAGAAGTCGGGCTATCAGAACCTGCGTCCAATTCGGATGACCTATGAGTCGCCCCGGTTCATGTTGCCGATCCGGTTGGGGATGGTGAATGCTCAGAAAGAGCAGGATTTAATTGTGTATATTCTCTCGCCGGAAGGTCAGGCGGAAGTGACCAATTACCGGACAGTGAAAGTGCCGTCGGGCAATGAAATTCCTACCTTCGTGAAGGAGGAATTCAAAGACTTTTATAAGTCCATGTTTCAGACCAGCTACGATCGCGAAGGCCGCAATGTGGTGTTTCTAGAATATGCCTGGGACATGGCTAACTGCGATCCCTGTTCAGCCACGCCCCTGAACCGCGAGGAACTGAAAGAGGCTGGGGTGTTCTGGTTGGATCACCCTGAAAGGATGCCTTCTGCTCCGTCGTCCGGTCGTTCGATCCCCCGTCCTTTTCCGATCGCTCCCTCCAGCGGCGTGTTTATTACCCGTTTGCATGTCCGCTATACCCGCGACAAGTTTCCTGAAGATTTAATGTTTCAAACTACTACCAATCGGGAATTGTTCCAGGGACGGTATGTGATACGACATCCATTTACTGGAGACACAAGCTGTTCCGCAGGCAAGCAATATCGGCGATCGCTGTCTCGTCGATTTGAACAAGAAGCCCAAACTCTGGCTCGCCTGACAGGGTGGGATATTCAAACGATTCGCCGCAAACTGCCTAAGATTCAAGCTCAAGCTTTAACCTGGTGGGAATGGGTTTGGTTTACCCTCTCCCCTTCATCTCCACTATCCTAAAGAAAGGAATGAGGAACTCATTATGGTTTCAGGTTGGCGGGTAGGATCAATCTTCGGTATCCCGGTGTTTATCGATCGATCCTGGTTTTTAATTCTGCTACTGATTGCAGTCCCGATGGGTGGAGAATGGAGCGTACGCTACCCCCAATGGGGATCCGGGCTAGCCTATCTTGCTGCACTGGGAACGGTAATGCTGTTCTTCCTCTCTGTGTTGTTGCATGAGTTAGGACACAGTCTAGTGGCGCTGGCCCAGGGCATTAAGGTCAGTTCCATTACTCTGTTCATGTTTGGGGGCGTTGCCTCCATTGATCAGGAATCAAAAACTCCAGGACAGGCGTTTCAAGTGGCGATCGCTGGCCCCAGCGTCAGTTTAGGACTATCTTTCCTGTTCACTTTTCTGACGACGGTGATTCCCCAGGAAACGCCCCTTCATATCGGGGTTAGCTACTTGGCCTGGACAAATCTGGTCTTAGCAATTTTTAACCTCTTACCAGGTCTGCCCCTGGATGGAGGACAGATTCTAAAAGCAGGAATCTGGAAGTTAACGGGTAGCCGCTTTAAGGGAGTTCGATGGGCCGCTAAAGCGGGGAATCTGGTCGGTTGGACGTTGGTCGCGTTGGGAGTTCTGGTGGTCTTTAGATCCGGGAGTTTCAGTGGGTTGTGGGTGGCCCTGGTGGGCTGGTTTATTATCCAGAATGCCAGTAGCTACAATCGCATCACCGAATTGCAGGAAGCCTTGCTGGAACTGAAAGCGGGGGATGCGATGACCCGCGAGTTTCGGGTGGTAGATGCTCACATGAGTTTACGACAGTTTGCCGATGATTACTTACTGGGAACCTCTCGGCCTGAAGTGTTCTTTGCAGCGTCAGAAGGCCGTTATCGCGGCTTAGTAGCAGATGATGACTTGAATTCTGTGGAGCGCAGTGAGTGGGAAACCGAGCCCTTGTTCCGCATTATCCATCCGCTGAATACGATTCCCACCGTGGAGGAAGCAACGCCTTTAGTGAAGGTGATTCAGCAAATGGAAACCGAGCAGCTGCGACGCATGACGGTTTTATCTCCGGCGGGTGCAGTTGCCGGAGTGATTGATCGCGGGGATATTGTCCGGGCACTGGCGCATAAATTGAACATGACTGTCTCCGACTCTGTGATTAAGCAAATTAAGGAGGAAGGAGTCTATCCCATGGGCTTTCAATTGGGCGCGATCGCGCAATCGGCCATTGAAGCCACTGCTTCCTCTCGCTAAGGAATGAGAATTAGAGGGAGAATTCACTCCCATCCATTTTTTTCACTTGATTAGACCGCGATCGCTTTCGTAACCTGAATCACTTGAAAGTGCCAAGATTGCTACAATCGTGTGGCTTTACACTTGCAACTACTCTGAGGAAGGTGAAGCTAGGAGTCGTTTTAGAACCTAGTGCGACTGCCGATCTAGTTGGCTTTTGTAGGGGATTAATTCTTCTGGCTAAGAATGGTGCGCAACTCCGAATCCGATAAAGGCTGATGCTGCAACTCCACCCCAAAACAGTGTTTTACTGCTGCCACTAGAGCTTCCATGATCATGGACTCTTCCTCGTGCCCTGTGCCTCGTATCCTGTGCCATTTTTCACCTGAAAACCCTGTTCCAAATACGTGCTGAAATAAGTCCGGGTCAGGGTTGAGTTGCATGGAACCGTGTTGCAGGACGGTGGATCCCCGGCGGAGTTGAGCGCTGCCGATTAATTTTTTCCCCTCTGCCGTGACCAAATCAGCAGCGGTTGCAGTGCCAAAACAGTTGGGATTGTGAATGTAACCCCGTCCTGCATGACCGTAATGCAGCTCGACTCCCAGCGATCGCCAGCCCCCAATCAAAAACTCACAAATCTTCTGATAGCTCTGCATCCGGTTGGGGGGCAAGCCAGACATCACCACGGAGTAAGTCAGGTCGCCCTGATGCAAGACCGCCCTTCCTCCTGTTGGTCGCCTTACCAGATCCACGGAATTTCCCTGCCAGATCAAATTCTGCCAGTGAGGAGGATACTGTCGCTGATGATAGCCCAGCGAAATGGCCACGGGTTGCCAGGTATAAAACCGCAGAGTGGGTGGATGTAATCCCTGGCTATGTTGCTCAAACAACCAGGCATCGATGGCCATCTGCACCCAGCCCGGTGCCTCCAGTAGAGGAATGAAACGCCAAACTTTGCCGGAGGAGTTAAGAGTTGAAAGTTGAGAGTGAACAACTGCAGATTCGCCAGAGGAGTTAAGAGTTGAGAGTTGAGAGTGAACAGTTGCAGGTTCATCTACAGTCAATTCATAATTCATAACTCTTAACTCTTAACTTTTAACTCCCCTCCCTTATCCTCCAAATTTCTGCTGTAAAGGCTCATCGCTTTCGTCAGCGATCGTGGCGACCAGGGTGATGGCCCGCGAGATTTCGCCAGGGGACAGGTCCGCCAGCGATCGACTGGTCACCACCACCACCTCATTGTTTACGATGGCAAACCGGGCCTCCATCGTACTCGTCCAATTTTGTTCCAGTAATTGACGAGCGAGTTTGGAGTCGTCCTTTGTGGGGAGCTTGAGCACGGTAGACCAGACGGTCAATGTGTCTTCCTCCGATAGACCAGTCAATTGCACAAATACCTCAACGGTGCCGTATTTGAACTTCCATAAATGGGCAGTTCCATCACGGTGCACCATTGCTGTGTTATTGCTCTCCAGACTGGTAATCACAGTCTCAATCACTTCTAGGAGATTGCTGGCAGCAATCCTATCCACCGCTTGAGCGGTTAATTCGTCATTGGGGAGTGACTGAACCATAACAGTTTGAGTAATTGCACCCCTAAATCTTAGCGCTAATCTGGGAACCCAGCCTACGATTAATAGTGAGTGTCATAGGTGACAGTCGTAGCGGCAGACCACCCGGAAATAAAGAATTCCACCCGGAACTTGCTAAATTCCAGCAAATCCCCATCGCATAAGAACCTCTGTTCTAACGGGGTGAGGCGGGAACGATTGACGAATGTGCCATTGCTACTGCCCAAATCCCGGATATGAAAACCTTCGCCTGGTTGATGGCTAATGACAGCATGACAACGAGAAACGGCTTTATCCAGAATCGCGATCGCGCAATTATGACTACGCCCAACGATCCAACTGGTCGTATTTCCTGGTACACAGCTTGTCGCAACATGGGGCAGGTTAGTAGTGAGAAATGCTCTACGACCCGTAGCGACGGCCTGAATGTAGTATTGGCTAACTCCGCAACGCTTCGGTGCCTCTAGAATCGGTTGGATAATGGTGGCAACCTCAGAAATATTAGGCCCAAGTTCTGCCATCAACGTTTCCGAAATGGCTGGATTTTCCTCAAGAAAGGTTAAAGTACGTTGGTCAAATCGACCAGAAGACTTTAGATTCAGCATGAGTATTTGGCTAGAAAACTAGACCTATCGCAGCAAAAAAATTAAGGTGTTGAGCTTGAAACCCCTGATGAATGCTGATGCACTTAGTTCTGTTGGCCTGATGGTTAATACCCCAATCCCGGTATCCCTCTCAAGGGTGAATCAGTGTAACTACGTAGACTAAACACTAGCTTTCGGTTGGGTGACAACCGGGTCATGGGAACTCTTTGTATAACCTTTACATCAATGGGGGCATTGACAAAAGGTTTTTAAATTCTCGTGAAGAAGAACTTGATGTGTGCTTTGAGGGTTTTCCTACCATCTACCCCGGACTCCAGACCCAGACCCAGTTGGGGCAGGAGCAGGGGTGGCTGCAGAGGTATCCGGTAGAACCGCATTGGGCGTAGCGGTGTCCGGAGAGGGAGATGCGGTAGTAGACATAAACACACTGGCCCCCGAATTAATGGTTTGCGAATCCTGAGGCCCACCGCCGAATATATCAGGCCACCAACCTGAAGAACTGGCATAGCGAAGGCCGATCACGCTCAGAATTAGCCCTAAAATACCAGGAAACCACAACCAGGCCCATCTCCTGTTATTCCTCTTTGCCATCCCCACCCCTCTAATTCTGCGTCAACAGATATATAGATATGCTTTGCCCTCTCCGTAAAGACGTTGTGCAAAACGTCTCTACCATCCCTCTACCCTTCCGCCGTCCACACCACCTGATCTCCCTGTCCCCAAAAGCCATCGTATTTAGTCACTTTCAGATCACCTAAAACTTTTACCTGACAGGATAATCGCCGATTTTGCCCCAGTGTATGGGGTGGCAGGGACAGGCGCGTTTTTTCCCGCAACCCCATTTCTGAAACCGCCCCTTCAACAGCAACTGCACAGGTGCCACAGGTGCCAAAGCCGTGGCAGTTAATTGTATTGGCCCCGCCGTTGTAAACCCGCACCCCGTTTTTCAGCAAAACCTGACGAAGGTTAGCCCCAGTTTCACAGACAAAGGTTTTTCCTTGAGCTTGGATGGTTGGCATATTGAACTTCCTGAATAACTGTTAAGGAATCCTTTTATGATTCCAGCATTTATCCTTAGTGATACCTCAGTTTTTTTAAAATAAGTTTCTGGTTGCTATTTTTTCTGCTTATACCTGCATGACTTCAGAGACAACCCATCAGATCTGGATTTATGACACCACCCTGCGAGACGGTGCCCAACGGGAAGGATTAACTCTCTCGATCGAAGACAAAGTTCGGATTGCCCGCCAGCTCGATCGCCTGGGAATTTCTTTTATTGAGGGAGGGTGGCCGGGAGCCAACCCCAAAGATGTGCAGTTTTTCTGGCAACTTCACGAAGCACCGCTGACCCAGGCCGAATTAGTTGCATTTTGTTCCACACGCAGGCCCGGCATTACAGCAGCGGATGACCCGATGCTACAGCCCATTCTGTCGGCAGGAACCCGGTGGGTGACGATTTTTGGTAAATCCTGGGATTTACACGTCACTGAGGGTCTAAAAACTACGCTGGATGAAAATCTGGCCATGATCCAGGACACGATCGCTTATTTGCGAACCAATGGACGGCGGGTAATTTACGATGCGGAACACTGGTTTGATGGGTATCTGCACCACCGGGAGTATGCTCTAGAGACGTTAAAAGTAGCGATCGCGGCGGGGGCAGAATGGCTAGTCTTCTGTGACACTAACGGCGGCACCCTCCCCCATGAAATCAGCCGGATTATTGGTGAAGTTAAGGTATGGCATACTGCAGCATGGGGTGACACACCTTTACAGATGGGAATCCATGCTCATAACGATTCCGATACAGCGGTGGCAAATTCGCTGGCCGCGGTCATGCAGGGAGTGCAAATGGTGCAGGGAACAATCAACGGCTATGGAGAACGGTGTGGCAATGCCAACCTGTGTTCGATCATCCCCAACCTGCAAGCCAAACTGGGATTTTCCTGTCTGTCGCCAACTCAATTAGCGAATCTTACGGAAACCAGTCGCTTTGTCAGTGAAGTGGTAAATCTGGCTCCCAATGACCATGCTCCCTTTGTCGGCCTCTCGGCCTTTGCTCATAAGGGCGGTATTCATGTCAGTGCCGTCGAACGCAATCCGCTTACTTACGAACACATTGCGCCGGAAGTCGTTGGTAATTCTCGTCGGATTGTCATTTCAGATCAGGCGGGACTGAGCAATATCCTGGCTAAAGCCCGTAGCTTTGGGGTGGAGCTAGATAAACAGGATCCGGCTTGCCGTCAGATCCTGCAACATCTTAAAACATTGGAAAGTGAAGGATATCAGTTTGAAGCTGCCGAAGCCAGTTTTGAGTTGCTACTGCGGGAGGTTTTAGGTCAACGGCAGTTGCCTTTTGAGGTGAAAGGTTTTCAGGTGCATTACGATATGGTCGCAGGAAACAATTTACTGTGTACCACGTCTCTGGCTACTGTAAAACTGGCAGTTGATGGGCAGGATATTTTGGAAGCGGCTGAAGGAAATGGTCCAGTTGCGGCTCTGGATGCGGCTCTACGAAAAGCCTTAATCAATTTCTATCCTGAGATTGCAGCCTTCTACTTAACCGACTATAAAGTGCGAATTTTAGATGGAGCCGCTGGCACCTCTGCCAAAACTCGCGTTCTCATTGAATCCAGCAATGGGCAGCAACGCTGGACGACGGTTGGAGTTTCCGGCAATATCCTGGAAGCGTCCTATCATGCGGTAGTGGAAGGACTGGAGTATGGGCTGCTGTTACGGCAACAGACCCCAACGGTTCTGGTTTCTTCCTGACTTTTTAACTATTGAGGGGTTGGGGGAGCTATAAGTCCCGCGCTGTATGCGAA
>NZ_JBRAGO010000070.1:0-23843 GCF_052746595.1 Leptodesmis sp. | reverse complement strand
TGTTAATGTAGTCGCGGTTTCAAGCGCCGGATACTTTTCAAATGCTGGTTCAGGATTAGTTATTTTTTTTCTGAGAAAGTTCTTTAAAGCTCGAAGAGGTTAAGATTCATAAGAGCCATACTTATGTCTTCCCTCCCAAAGTCGCAGGCTCTCACTTGATGTTCTTTTGCTGCTTGTATTTACGGCATGGCTGTGGTAGAAAGCGAACAGCTGACAACTCAAGAGGTGCAGGTTTTGATAGAAAATGAACGGCTCCGTGGCGAAAACGAAGCCTTGAAGGGGGAAAACCGAGATTTGCAGATCGCTCTTTCTACGACGGCTCAGCACGGAGATGTAATTGAGTTGGAACTGCACGAAACTAATCAAAAGTTGAAAGCCGAGGTAGTTGAACGGCAACGAGCACAAGCCACCTTGCAGGCTTTAATTGAATTGATTAGCCAACAAAAACAGGATCTGGAAGTGATTGTGCAAACTATTATGGAACACGGAGATGTGCTGGATACTCAGTGGCATCAAAAGTTGCATGAAGCGACCCTGTTAGCAACCTATGATGGCTTAACCCAAATTGCGAACCGTCGTCGATTTGATGATTACCTGGAACAACAGTGGAAACAAATGGCCCGTGAGCGATCGCCCTTGGCCATCCTGCTGTGTGATATTGATCACTTCAAGGAGTACAACGACACTTATGGTCACTTGGCAGGAGATGATTGTTTGAAGCAGGTCGCTCAGACCCTCTTTAGATCCCTCAAACGTCCATCTGATCTGGTTGCCCGATACGGTGGCGAAGAGTTTGTCGTTATCCTGCCTCAGACCAACTTAGAGGGAGCCTTGAAAGTGGCCGAGTTAGTGCAAATGGCAATTCAGCAGTTGCAAGTGACCCATGCTCAATCTCCAGTCACTTCCCATATTACATTGAGTATTGGGGTGGCCAGTACCATTTCCCTCCCTCAAAAACCTGCCACAACCCTCTTAGACATGACCGATCGCGCGCTTTATCTTGCTAAACAACGCGGCAGGAATCAGATTGTTTACTAGCTTACAAGATTGAATCAATTTAGACTTATGACTCAAACGATCAGTACTCAGACTTTTGGAGAATTTGACCAGGAGATACCCACTAGCGAGGAGTATCTCACCATGAACTTTTCACCCAGTTCCGCTCCTCGTAAGCGCCGATGGAGTAATTACGGCTTGTCGGCGGACTTTTTGGGTGATTATTTTGCAGCCTTTTTCCCAGGAGATACCATAGAAAATAGTCCCCTGAATCGACGGGAGACGGTCAAAGCAGCAGTCAGTTACATTGCCAATGAGTTACTCGAAAACGCGGTTAAATATAGTGATGAGGTAGCCAAACGGCCTATTAGCATTTCCCTATATTTATATGAGGACAAAATTATTTTTCAGGCAATTAATCATGCGTCTCCAGCGATCGCGGATAAATATTGCCGCTTTATTCAACAAGTCCTGACTTCCGACCTGGATGAGCTATACACTCAGCAATTAGAACAAACTGCCCTGGAAAGCGGAGAATCGAACATGGGACTGCTCACCATGATGAATGACTATGCTGCTCGATTCGGCTGGCAGTTTCAAACTTCTGATAGTTGTGGAATTTAAAACAGACGATTACAGCATTTGGTATGAGGAAGCCGCTTCCACGGTTTATTTTCGTGGCTTTTTGCGATTAGACGGTATGGAAGAATACCAGCCTGTAATGGATCTGTTGCTCTCCGCTGTGGATCAATCTCCTACTTTGGTCCTGAATCTTCAGGAACTGGAATTTCTCAACAGTTCTGGTATTAGCATGCTGTCGATGTTCGTTGTTAAAGTGCGAGATCGGGGCGATGTGCAACTAATCTTACAAGGGTCAAACAAGGTGCTGTGGCAAACCAAATCCTTACGCAATTTACAACGCCTTATGCCCAGTCTGGCCCTGGAATTAACTTAAGGGCGATCAGGAACCAGTTTAGGATGTATAGCAATCCCTACAACTTTTGTCCTGTACTTAGGTGCTTGACTTGTGTGTGCAGGATAAGGATTATTGAGTTTACGCTGTCTAAAAAACAGCAAAGCATCCTTTACGCAGTCGCGCCAATCGGTAAACGGATGGTTGGTTAGTCTCCTCTATTGATAGGGCGATCGCTCTAAAATATCGAGACTACAGTTTTGAAGGAGTCCAGCGTGTCTACTGCGTTGATTCAGCTTTTGGTAATTGGGTTAGTGGCGGGTATAGCAGGTGGGGTGTTTGGCATTGGGGGTGGGGCAATTATGGTTCCAGCCATGGTATTGCTGATGAGTATGGATCAGAAGTTCGCCACCGGAACCTCGATCGCAGCGCAGATTCTACCAATCGGCTTACTGGCCGCGATCGTCTACTACCGCAATGGTAACTTAAATATTAAGTACGCGGTGGTGATTGCGATCGGGTTGCTGGTTGGCAACTTGTTTGGAGCCTTGTTTGCCAACCAACCCTACATCAGCAGCGAGACGGTGAAAAAAATCTACGGAGTTTTTCTGTTGGCGATCGGTGCTCGCTATCTATTTTTCCGTTGACCAACTGGCTCCCACAATACGTTCCTGATAGTCCTGTTCGCTAATCAGATCCTGAGTGTTTTCAACACGGTCAATGAATAAAATGCCATCCAGGTGATCTAGCTCATGCTGGAAAATTCGGGCTACAAAGTCGGTTAACTCCTGATGCTGGTGCTGACCGTAGCGATCGGTGTATTCCACAATGATCGCCTGATAACGAGGTACTAATCCCCGCACACCGGGAACACTCAAGCAGCCTTCCCAATCCTTCACCCGTTCTGCCGCATGGCTGGTGATTTGAGGATTAATCATCACTGTCGGTTCCATTACTGGTGCATGAGGATAGCGAGGTGTGGGTCGAGAGGCCACAATAAACAGCCGTTCTGATCTACCCACCTGGGGAGCCGCAATGCCCACTCCATTCGTCTGTTGCGCCGTTTGAATCAACTGATCCATGAGGGGTTGGAGAGAATTTCTCCGCGCCTCCTCAATCGGTTTGGCAACTCGCCGTAACACGGGGTGGCCCAGCTCAATCACCTGCAATCTGACCATAGCTCGCTATTCTCCTATCTGAGCGGCTTTCGTAGGGAATGCCCCTGGACTGACGGCCAGGATAATTAGCTGGCCTCTGCGTCGGAGTTCCACTTGCAAAGTGCCACCGATCGCACTGCTTTCAACGGCTCGTTGCACATCTTCTGCTTTACTGACCGTCTGACCATTGACGCGCAGAATAATATCTCCGGGACGCATCCCTGCTCTGGCCGCTGGGGAATTGGGTAAGACCTGGGCAACCAGCACACCGCGATCATCCTGAATTCTCAAACCACTGCTGGAGTCACTGTTAATTTGCTGTCTCACTTCCGGCGTGAGGCTAATCATGTTAATACCCAGGTAAGGGTGATCCACCTTGCCAGTGGTAATCAAGCGATCCGCAATCCGTTGGGCGGTGTTAATGGGAATGGCAAATCCCAACCCCTGCGCCCCACCGATGATCGCTGTGTTCATGCCAATTACTTCCCCGCGCTGATTCAGCAATGGCCCACCGGAATTGCCCGGATTAATCGCCGCATCGGTTTGAATAAAGCTAACCCGCTTATCGGGAACTCGTACAGCGGCACTGCTCCGACCTGTCGCGCTGATGATGCCAACGGTCACGGTATTGTCTAAGCCTAGGGGATTCCCGATCGCGATCGCCCATTCTCCCGGTCGGAGTTGATCGGAATTCCCCAGGCGCACGGTTGGTAAATTAGTCGAATTCACCTTTACAACGGCAACATCGGTCAAGGGATCAGCCCCCATCACTTGGCCCTGCAGTTGCTGACCATTCGTCAGCGTGACTTTCACTCGATCGGCTCCACTAACCACATGTGCATTCGTCAAGATCAGGCCATCGGAACGGATGATAAAGCCCGACCCCTGACCTCGCTCAACTCGTGTTGCCGGAGGAGTGGGAAAGTCTGAGCCGAAAAATTGCCGGAAAAAGGGATCTCTAAAGATAGAAGGGACTTGATTTCTCACGGTGCGAGACGAATCAATTCGGACAACGGCAGGCCCAACCTGCTGCACCACACCAACAATGAAGTTGGGGTCGGTTGCCGAGAGAATCGCACTACTTCGGTTGGGAACTTGAGCCACCAGAGAAGCTGAAGTCAATAAAGGGGTCGGTTGAGCCGCGATCGCTCTGGATGCCAAAATCTGATCTCCTGATAGGGCCATCCCCACTCCCAGTAGCGACATGGCCGAATACATCAACACTTTCTTGCAATTCGATCTTTGACGCTGATTCATAACACTGGCAGAAGTATTCATTGCAGTACTACGTTTTATCCAACTATCCTAGCTATTCCACTCCTGACGAATGTGTGACATTTTGGTCACACCGATGTCACACCTTAATACCAACAGGCAGTTCATACCCCACCGAAGATTACCCGTCTCAGGGCTGTGTATTTTGTCATTTTATTTTCATCTCTGAAACATAGGATCGTCACATCACTCTGAGACTATGAAATCACAGGTGAATGAACTGCAAGGATAGCCAACCAGCCGCTATTTCTGGAAGTCTTCAGGAGATTGGTCAGTTTTACGGTTTAGTCCACTTCGTTCAAGTGCGATGCCGGAATGGTTGTCTATCTTTTTCTCTCTTTAAACAATTTATATTGCTCAACTTTACCAACCAAATTTGCTCGCTTGCTTCAACACTCAAATGGGTGTAGTTCTGACAAAAGAAGCATACCAGCAGTTGAACTATGCCTTCGATCAGGGGGGTAACTTTATTGACACCGCTGAGATGCATCCGGTTCCCGCAAAGACCACAACTGACGGATGGAGAGAATCTTACCCTTAGAGGATGTTTTAAAGGCCTGTCTATTTGTCACCCTAGCAACTGAAGTCGCGGCTATAGGGAGAAAACCTGCTGACGCAGGTTACTGAAAACCTTGATTTGATTGAGTCTGCGTCAGCAGACTGAGTGAGTGTAGTCGCGATTTTAACCACCAGAGACTTTTTTTTCAGTATCTTTGCGGCATAGGCTAATCCAAAGTATAGAAGAAGTTCCCCGCTTCACCAAGTCTTTAAACTGCTTGGCTTAAGCTTTACAAAGTAAAGGCAAATAAAGCTTTGAAGAAAGTCAATAATTAGATGGAGTTCCCTGTCGTCTCAAGTATCCGTTTAGAGTGGGTATCAGGTAAACAGAACTACCACCTGAAAGCACTTTATTCAAGTTGATCGTTCCAGGACGAATTATTCTATGCTTAAAACTCACTCTACTAGTTAAGTGTACTGATACACGAGGTTATACCGGTAGGGTGCTGTTAGCGTTAGGATAACGCATCGATCCAATGGGAATAACCTCTTGTGTCATTACAGTTAGGGACTATTGATTAATAGTGTCTAAACCAAATCTAGCTAGAGAACGGACGTTTTCCGATTAGAGAAACTCCGGTTCTAGACTTGGATAAGGTTTAGATAGGCAAACTGCTAAGTCTTTTTTCTTAGAAGAAAGTTCAGTGTGTTTATCCAAGAGTGGATGATACGACCTATATATCAAGTAAATCAGTTCTCAAAAGCCAACATTGGCTAAGTATGCAAGTTTGCCTGATATATGTTTTGGCATATATTGAGGCAAAGTTTTACGTTTCAGACAAAGGTGACTTAAGTTGCAAGCAAGAATGATAGAAAAGCCAGCCTCCTCACCTAATGTAAAACTAAACATTGTGTTGGTTGAAGATAACGATATAAATCGGTTACTCATGCGGGATTTCCTCATCCACTGTGGACACTATGTAATTGATTTAGCGAATGCTGCTAACTTTCTTGAAACACTTGAGAAAATTAATCCGGATGTGATTCTACTAGATCTAAAGTTAAAAGATATTGATGGCTTCCAACTGCTTGAGCAGATCCAAATCCGTCCAAAGTTTCAGCAAATTCCCATTATTGTGATCTCAGGTTTAGCGTTTGAGGCCGACAAAAAGCGTGCTTTAGCTTTAGGAGTCCACAAATATCTGGTTAAACCGATTAATTTGAATGATTTAAGGCGAGTACTTCAAGAAGAGGTGGATTGCTCTTGGCGCTGCTGAGAAATGAAATCTTCAGTAATGCGGCTCACATTCTGTAACGTTTGACCTGCAGCTAGGCTGTGCGTCTCTAACTCTTCCGCTAAAAGTGTAATAGCTTGTAAGTGCTCCAAGGCTGTAGCGATCGAATCACGGATAAAACTTTCAAACTCATTAATGTCCATGAGTGACCAATAGACGACTGAGCCTTGTTGCAATTGATACATCCAGGATACTTTCTAATTCGCAAAGAAACCATTAAGCAAGTATAAAGCAGCATAAAAATCTTGTGCAGCGATCGTTCAAGGATAATAAAGCTTATATCAGGATATAAAAAGGCTGTTATTTGCCGATCGGGCTTAGAGGGTGTTTGATAAAGTATCTGGCGGTTAAAATCGCGACTACACTCACTCAGTCTGCTGACGCAGACTCAATCAAATCAAGGTTTTCAGTAACCTGCGTCAGCAGGTTTTCTCCCTATAGCCGCAACTTCAGGGTGCTTATCTATCAATCAAGCTACAAGTTATAAATGATCCAAATTTTCAAATTAATAGTTTCTACGGAGGGTGTCCGTACATTTACCGAATTTGAATTTAGTAATTCTTCCGGTGGCTTTAACCATCAACTATGCTTAATTTGAATTACTGAGCTTTTTTAGTAGCAGTGAGTCGAAAAGTAGCATCAAGATTGGGATTTGGGTTAAATAAATCATTTATTATAAGAAGGCGAGAAAAGCCTGAGATTTTTGAGATAAATCTTGTCCAAGTTTAGACCTGAAGTTTCTCTGATCGGAAAACGCCCGCTCTCTAGTTGGACTTGGTTTAAGTAACTTAAATTCGGTGCCAGGGTTTTCAAAATAGTGATGGGAGACTCTTCTATTAGAATTTTTCTTCCACTAACAGGTCTGCTGCGAGTGATCTTATTACCAATTCGTGAATAATCATGATCCCAATTAATTCAAATATGAAGAAAGTAGGAAATTCGATACCATTTAGCATTGAGCAAATGGTGCATAAAATCACCTCTTCTGGAAAGATTAGCCGCGCTGATCAGAAACAGTTCATGGCTGCTCTGCTTTCGCAAAAGACCATTAGTGCTGCTGAAGAAGCGATGATTAATCGTATTTTTGAATTGCTAAGGGCAGGCCGCTTAAGGGTAATTGACTAAGTGGCTTTACAACCCCAGGTCTACAGCAATTCGATGAGCACAGGCAAACCCAGAAAAGGAAACAGCGTTTAATCCCTGTCCAGGAAAGGTGCTATCGCCGACACAATATAGCCCTGGAATGGCTGTGCGATTAAAGGGCATACCCAACAGTCCAGGCAGTTTCCGAATTGGTATAGGCCCATAGGTACCATCTTCACGGCCCAAAAAGCGTCGATGAGTCCTTGGAGTGCCCACTTCTTGATAATCCAGATGCAGGGACAGATTGGGAAAGATTTTTTCCAGTCTCTGAATGATACGTTCTGCGGCAGCTTCCTTGCGAACTTGATAGTCTGCTGTTGACAATCCTTGCCAGGTTTCCATCCAACTAGGAGTAAACGCATGAATGATGTGATGGTTGGCAGGAGCAAGGGAAGAATCCAGTAGGGTAGGAATTGATACAAAGATAGTACCCTCTTCTGCTTCCATTCTTTCCCAGTCTTCCAAGAGAATATGATGGCATTCTGTATCTGGGGAAAGGCCCTCAGACTTCACACCCAGATGGAGGCTGAGGAAGCTAGGAGATTTGCGGTAACGGCGCTGCCAGCGTTGTTCTGAGGCTGGCATTTGGTCAGAGGGTAGTAACTTTTCAAAGGTATCCCACCGAGTCGCATTAGAGACAATGCGCTTGGCCCGAAAAATTTCTCCGGTCGCCAATTTTACGCCCACAGCCCGACCCTTTTCTTGCAAAATTTGGGTTACTCGCGCTTTGTACCGAATCACCCCATGGTAGTGTTCCAGTCCCTCAGCCAGATTTTGTGCAATTTTGCCAACACCACCTTTGGGATAGTTGATCCCACCGTAGTGGCGATCGCTAAACACCATCCCCGCATTAATCATCGGAGTCAAATCTGCAGGCACCATTGACCAGCAGTAACACTCAATGTCAATGAACTTCAGCAGATTTGGATCCCGGATCCATTTTCGGGCATAATCTCCCACATTCATGGGTAAATACTTTGCCAATCCCAGGCAGGCGGCTGGATTTTGGAAAAAAACCCGCATCAGATAACGGGGTTCTTCCAAAGACAGGAGTTCGATCGCATTCAGGCAATTAAATACCTTCCAGCATTCGTCATAAAATCGGCGGATGCCTTCATGCTCATGGGGAAAGTAGGCGATTAATTCTTCTAAAAAAGCTTCATAGTCTCGATGCACTTTCGGTACCAGTCCATTCGGTAGATGGTAATGAATTTGTACGGGATCGGGAATCGTTTCCAAGGGACGATCGATCGCCTCCAAGGCCCGGGTTAATAGATTGGTAGTACCGCGATCGCCAAAACCAAACATCATGGAGGCTCCCACATCAAATCGGTAGCCTGCGCGCTCAAAATAACCTGCGCTTCCTCCAGGAATCAGGTAACGTTCCAGGACTAAAACTTTTGCCCCCTTAACGGCAAGCTGAGTTGCTGCGACCAGACCACCAATCCCAGAACCAATCACGATCACATCCCACTCCTGCGCAAGCTGACTGGATGCAGGAGAGCGATGAGCAACAGGATCTGATAAATCACTCGTTGAGGTTGACTGGGACACGGAATACATAAATTAATCGAAATAACCAAAACCCTTACATAACCAGCCTATCGCCTCTCTTCACCTAAAATTCATGTCGGAATCAGGAAGTTTACTGATGTGGCCCTTAGCGGCGATCGCTGTCATTTGATGAAGTGACACTTATTTTACTGCAAAATCTGGCGTGGCTCCTTATTCTGACCTACGGTGTTCATGATGATGCGGCTTTTTATTTTTTTAAAGTTTCTGGGGGTGGACGACTTCTAAAACCTCATGCAAATATGACCTGAAGCACATAACTCAGTTATTTCCCAAGCATTTCTGCGTAAGTCATCCGCTTTCAGCGACCAACTGACTTTTTGTTCTTGCTCAACTCGGCACTGGGTGTATTAAGACGGCTAATATGAAGATTACTTTTGTCACACCCTATCCAGATCTTTCTGGTGGGATGCGTATTATTGCTCTCTACGCTCATCAACTTAAGCAGCGTGGACATGAAGTTGTTGTTGTTTCTACTCCTCCCTATCTACCAACCTGGATAGAACAGACGAAGTCCTTGCTGAAAGGAAAGGGCAGGATCCCTTGCCCAAGCAAGTATCCTTCACACTTTGATGGGCTGGATCTAGACTGTCGAATTAAAGATCA
Source organism: Leptodesmis sp. (assembly GCF_052746595.1). Classification (NCBI taxonomy): domain Bacteria; kingdom Bacillati; phylum Cyanobacteriota; class Cyanophyceae; order Leptolyngbyales; family Leptolyngbyaceae; genus Leptodesmis; species Leptodesmis sp. Next base: position 14,388 of record NZ_JBRAGO010000070.1, on the reverse strand, counting down.
CTACGAGCCTGTGACAGATGCGGATGTCCCCAATGCAGATGTGGTTATCGCAACTTGGTGGGAAACGGCTGAGTGGGTCGCCAAATTATCTCCTACAAAAGGAGCAAAAGTTTATTTTCTTCAGCACTATGAAGTGTTCGACTACTTGCCGAAAGAGCGCGTCAAAGCAACTTGGACTTTACCCTTCTATAAGATTGTGGTAGCACCCTGGTTAGCTGATATTGCCGTAATAGAGTACGGCAGTCAGCACGTTGCTTACGTACCCAATGGGATTAATTTGAAGCAGTTTAATGCGCCCCCGCGAGCTAAACAGTCTCGCCCAACGATTGGCTTTATGTACAGCGAAATCCCCTGGAAAGGATGCGATCTAAGTCTTGAAGCATTGAGGTTAGCTACCGAAAAGCATCCAGAACTACAAATTATTGGGTTTGGCCAGAGTCCTCCGCTGCCTGAATTGCCCTTGCCTAAAGGAACCATCTACTATCAGGTTCCCCCCCAACATAAGTTAAAAGATATTTACGCTAGTTGTGATGCCTGGTTATTCAGCAGCCGATGGGAAGGGTTTGGATTGCCGATCCTGGAAGCGATGGCTTGTCGTACCCCCGTCATAGGCACACCTGCTGGAGTTGCTCCTAACTTGTTAGCAGATGGTGCTGGCATCCTGGTTAACCCGGAATCTCCCAAGGATATCGCGAGTGCGATTGAGTATGTCTGTAAGCTAACCCCTGAAGAGTGGCAATGGATGTCAGAGAAAGCTTATAAAACGGCCCTCCAGTATGACTGTGAAATCACGACAGATTTGTTTGAGGCAGCCCTGCAGCGAGCAGTTCAGCAAGCACCTTCCCTGTAAACTTTGGCAGTTTTTTGATTAGGTCGTTTCTATTCAGAAGATTTTGCAAGAGCAACTTGAAAATGGCAAGTAAAAAAACGGGATTGATCTTTGAATCAGTCCCGTTTGCCCATCCTTCAGAGAGGAGAACACTTAAAAAGACTATAAATTTAATGAGATTTCATGTCAATATTATTGATATGAAATCTCATTAGCTATGGGCGATGACGGCGATCGTCGCCTGATGATTGTGGCTTATTCCCTCGCATCGCCTCATCCATCAGGGAAGAGGGTATGATGGGGCAATTGAGTTAGCGGCAATGCTTAATCAGAGCGTATGACCTCTCAGTTGCGTGTTTATGTTCCTCCCCACCCTTTAATCAAACACTGGCTAGGAATTGTCCGAGAAGCTTCTACACCTTCCGCTTTGTTCAGAAGCGCCATGACTGAATTGGGTCGCTGGCTCACCTACGAGGCGGTGCGAGAATGGTTGCCGACCAGAGACAGCACAGTGGATACTCCGCTTGCTCCCTGTCCGGCCACTTTTGTGGATCCTGATATTCCGATCGTCATCATTCCGGTATTACGGGCGGGTTTGGCGTTGCTGGATGGTGCCCAGTCCCTCTTGCCCCTGGCTTCTATCTATCACCTGGGGTTTGTCCGGAATGAAGACACCCTGGAAGCAAGCTGCTACTTGAATAAGCTGCCGGAGCGCCTTGATCCTCGAACCCGCATACTCATCCCAGAACCAATGCTGGCTACAGGCGGAACGATGGTTGCGGTGATGCAAGAATTGACGAAACGGAGCATTGATCCGGCGCTGGTGCGAATTGTTGCGGTTGTTGCGGCTCCTCCAGCCTTACAGAAACTCAGCGTGGCCTATCCAGGCCTAAACATTTACACAGCCGCTATTGATGAACATGTGAATGAAAATGGGTTTATTGTTCCGGGGCTAGGAGATGCGGGCGATCGCACCTTCGGCACCTGAAGTGTTACCCTGGGACACAAGACAATAGTGGCAAACACACTCAACACCCAGTAAGCTGGAAGTAGGATGGTTGGTTGGTTTCCTGCAATACACATTGATTTTTGGTTTGCAATGAGTCAACGAGACGGGTTTTCAAGTGGGTTTTTCCTGGGCACCCTTGTGGGCGGGGTGGTCGGCGGCATTGTGGGGGCACTGTTAGCGGCCAGACAACTGGGTGAGGCATCTGACACTCAGGATAGTCCCCTCAAGTCCAATACTTTGGAGACAAAACCAGACAAGAAGAAACGTTTGTTGAAAGCGCCAGGGAACCACACCGATATGGAAACTGCTCGTCGTAGTTTGGAAGATAAGATTGCTCAATTGAATGAGGCGATCGATGACGTGCGACAACAGCTTGGCGGAGTCAATGGTAAATCCCCCAAGGAACCGCTTGAAGCATCGATGGCCAAAGATCCACACTAACCAAGTAACCAGATGTTCTAAAAGGCGAGTGATAAACTGGTTGGCAAAGGTTTTGCCGTTCAAGATTGCTCAGCCAAAACTTTAATTTCCAGCCCTGTTAATTACCATTCAAAGAAATCGGAATCTGCTATGAGTTCTTTAGTTCCTCTGCTTGCTACCACCCTGGTGACTTTTATCAATATCTATACGGCGTTGTTATTCATCCGCATTCTCCTCAGTTGGTTTCCCAATATCAATTGGTTCGATCCACCCTTCTCTATCCTGAGCCAGATTACAGATCCCTACCTGAATATTTTCCGTAATATTATTCCCCCCCTCGGTGGCCTGGATTTTTCTCCAATTCTGGCATTGCTCCTACTTCAAATTGTGCAACAAGTTGCAACTACCTTACTGCGTCAGCTTACTTACACGGTCTAGCGACATTCCACTTCTGAGGGTTGAGCCCGGTTTTAGCGGCGGACTTTTCCTGTAAAGCCTGCCGCTTTAAATTGTTCTAATTTCAGCGGCTGGGGCTGATTGGCGGGCACGCTGATGCGCAATTCAAAGTCACTGATGCCGGGAGGAACCTCCTCGATCGATCCAAGGCGAGTCCGATTTTGCATCACTGAATCATTATTGGCATCGTAAATCCGCCCAAAAATGTCTGCATTCACCACGGGTTTACCAGACTTGTTTTCAGCTTTTCCGGTGACGATAAAACAATTCGCTGCCATTGTCGTACCACCACTGGTCACCGCTCCTTGAGCCAAGTCAGCGGGACATTCGTGATAGGAAATATCAAACAGCCGAATTTGAGTCAGGGCTAGGGCCGGTGGGGTGAGCCAACTGGTAAACACCCATAGCAGAGAACTGAGCAGCACAACCACTAAGGCTTGAAACCGGATTGGAAGCAGCATGACGGGATGACGGCAAAAAGCAGAGGGCAAAAGGCAGAAGGGAAGGCTGATTTTCATGCTAGACGGTGAGCGCAGATCAGGGCGAACGATCGTAAACAATGTTAGGAACACGAAGCAGAGCGAGCGAGTTGATGACAACGGATCCGCTTTTCAGCTTATCCTGAATCCAGGACAAAATTATCTGCAAATGCTGTCTCTCTTATGACGCCCGATGAAATTTCAGCCGCTCTCCAAGCCGCGTTTCATCAGTGTGAAGTGGCTGCCATTCCCCTGACTGCCCAACAACAGCAGATTCTCTGGCAGGCATTGGGGATAACAGACCAGAATGGACAGGGTACATTGGCTAATCCCCTGACCCAACTGTCTGCAGCCGAACGACAGGCATTGTTGCAATTCATCAGGCATCAGACGCAGGAGAGATTGGACTGGAAAACCACTTTGCTCAACGATTGGCTGCAGGGCCGTGATTCTGGTGTAGTGCAGTTTATTCGCGATCGCTACGGCATCCAGTGGCTGGAGCAAGTGCAATCCTCTCACTTGGCAGCCTACGACAATCCGGAGGATGATGAAACGCTGCGGTTGCAGGTCGGCGATCGCATTGAGATTACCAATGGGCTATGGGAGTGGGTACAGGAGAGTGGCCCCTGCAGTCGGGAGTGGTTTCCCTGTACGGTAGTGAGTGTGTGGGAAGGAGATGCCAGCCTGGAGGATACCTATCGCCATACCAGTTGTGTGGTGCGCTTTGAGAGTGGCGCAGAATACGAAATTCAGGGCATTTATGAATGGAACCGTCCCAACTGGCGCTGGTTGAGAAGTTAGAGGTAGGTGCGATCGGTCAAAATCTCGTAGCCCGTATCTGTTACCAGAACAGTGTGTTCAAACTGAGCAGAGAGGCAATTATCCACGGTTACTGCCGTCCAGCGATCGCTGAGAATACGGGTCACCTTGGATCCGGCATTGACGATTGGTTCAATCGCCAGAGTCATCCCTGCCCGCAGTTTGACGTTGGGCATTTGATGGGTGCGGAAGTTGAACACGGAAGGTTCTTCATGGAGATTGCGTCCCACCCCATGTCCGGTAAAATCTTCCACCACACTGTATCCGTTTGCTTTAACGTGATCTTCGATCGCCCCTGCCAGATCCAGTAGAAAGGCTCCGGCACGAACCTGTTCAATGCCTTTATAGAGGGCTTCTTCGGCAACCTGGATGAGTTTCTTGGCAGCAGGAGTGACTTCTCCGACCGCGATCGTGATACAGGAATCGCCGTGAAAGCCTTCAAAGAAAGCCCCGGTGTCTACCTTCAGCACATCGCCAGAGCGGATGACTTTGCGCTTACTGGGAATCCCATGCACGACTTCATGGTTCAATGAGGAACAAATGGAGCCAGGAAAGCCATGATAGCCTTTGAAACTGGGGATAGCTCCCATTTCCCGAATTCGCTTTTCTGCATGAGCATCCAGATCTGCCGTGGTCATTCCCGGTTCGACCAGTTCGGCAAGCTCCTTTAGTACCCTTGCCACGATCCGGGATGCCTGCCGCATGATTTCAAGTTCACGGGGGGACTTAATTTCAATGCCACGACGTTGTTTGCTGGGAGCAGGCAGGGCAGGTTTGTTGAGCAGTTGAGTCAGAAGGTTCATGCGGTTAGAAGAGCGAAGTGAGCCAGTATTGCAAAGCAATATTACCAATCTTTAACTTAACCTAATTTAATTATAGAACTGGAGAGTGGGGGAACCGATAAACCAGCTGACTTCGTAAGCCATTTATTTCCTAAGCCACCTTTGTTGAGGCAGAAATTCCCAGTTTCCCGACCATACCTGCTTCGGCATGCCCTGGAATGGAACAATGCAGTTCATAGGTGCCGGATTTAATGGGAACAAAGACCCACTCGGCAGTTGTACCTGGTTTTAATTCCAGTTCACTGATGGTTCCTTTCACTTCAACACCGCCCGCTTCCACTTTTTGCGACCAGATGCTATCGGCAAAATCCTTTGCGGTAAAGTAGTGTTTGCTGCTGCTGGGATTAGTGAGGATAAGTTTATATCGTTTCCCCGCTGTGAATTGCAGGGCGTCTGGAAAAAACTTCAATTCATTGGCGGCATTACCCAGGCTGACATTGATTTCGATCGGCGGTTGGCGTAATAAATCGGCTCCGGCATTGAAGGTAGCTGCCTTGCTAGGAGCGCTGATGGCTAACCACATGAGCAGCCCGATCAACCGACTGAGGCAGAGTTGCAGGCTGCAATGTCTGAGATTTTGCAACATAATGAATTGAAACGTTTGCGTAGTATTGAATATACGGTCATCCTGCCATACTTTTCTGACAAAATTAGGGGTTGCTCACAAGGAGCATGCGGTGGTGTTCTAGACTTGGGAGTGATATTCCGGAGAGACGTTCTGCCGAAACGTCTCTACAAAATCCAAATAACAGGGTTGAAATACTAAGGGTTGCTCTGAGTTTGGAATGTGGCGGTGGGTGGGCCAGCGGTGACAATTACCAGATTGTCGGGATGCAATAGGTCTTTGATCACCTGCTTGACTTGTGCCAGGGTGACAGCCTCAATTTTGGCAGGAAATCGGCGAATCTCATCTAGGGGTAATCCGTAGACCTTGTTCATCAGCAAAGCATTGGCTAGAGCATCGGGGGAAGCCAGTTCAACCGGATAAGCACTGGTCAGCGATCGCTTGGCTGCAGCCACTTCAGCCGGAGTTACACCCTGTTCTCGAACTTGCTGTAACAGTTTAATGGTGCTGGTAATGGCGCGATCGGCATCCTCCGGAGCCGTTTGCATCGAGATCAGGAAGGGGCCGGGCTGCATTCCGGCCTGGAACATACTGTAAATACCGTAGGTGAGTCCCTGGCGATCGCGAATTTCGGTCCCCAGACGACTGGATAGGGTATCACCGCCAAGAATCTGATTCATCACTAGTGAGGCGTAATAACGGGGATCCTTACGATCAATTGCGTTGTAGCCCATGAAGGTAACGGACTGAGTTTTCCCCGGCAAAATAGGATTCAGGCGGGTCGTGCTTTGCGGCAGGGGGACGGTTGGGTAGGTCGGTTGGGCATCTGAGGCCTTATTCTGCCAGCTTCCCAACTCTTTGACCAGAAGGTTACGCACGCCGATCGGGTCAAAATCTCCCACCAGAGTTAAGATGGTGCGATCGGGCTGGTAGTGGGTTTGGTAGAAGCGCACCAGATCATCGCGAGTGATTTGTTTCAGGCTGACTTCGCTGGGAAAGGTATGAAAAGGATGGGTAGGCGGATAAACTTTCTGCTGAAAGGTACGACGTGCTAGACGGCCAGGATTATCCAGTTCCAGTTGCAGCGCGGTTAATGCCTGTTGACGGCTCAATTCTAATTCTTTATCCGGGAAGCTAGCATTTTGCAGCACATCGGCCAGTATCTGAATCAAGGTTGGCAAATCTGACGTTAGAGCCTCACCGGAAATTCCCACCCCTTCTCGATTGGCTCCAAAGGCAAGGCTGGCTCCCCGATTTTCTAAAGCTTTGGCGATTGCCAGTGCATCCTGAGTTTTAGTGCCATTCATCAGGTTATTGGCGGTGAGGCTGGCTAATCCTGCAGTTTCCGCTTGATCGTAAGCGGTGCCAGCCTGAATATGGCCACTGAGGGTAACGGTTGGGGTACTGCGATCGCGCAATAACAGAATCTGTAAACCATTCTTCAGCGTCAGCTTTTCGGGTAGCGGTTGATTTACTGGCCGCGCCAAAGGTGGAGTTGCGGGTAAGTACTTGGCCAACTCTGCCGGATCTACAGGCACTCCAGGGCTAAAGTTTTCGCTTGTTTGAGAAACACCGCCTGTCATAGCTCCTGATGCTCCTCCTGCCGTAGTGGGTTCAAAAAAGCCCACTGTTCGACGGTTGGGAGTCAGGTAGGTGCTGGCTACCCGTTGCACATCGGCTGCTGTCACTTGGTCTATCGCGGCTAAGAGGCGATCAGTATAACGGTAATCTCCTGTGGAAACTTGATCGTCTCCTAACTGATAGGCCTGACTGGTGATGTCGCGATTACGCAAGATGATCGAGGCTCGCAACTGCGCCTTTGCTCGCTTTAACTCCTCGGGAGTCACCCCTTTCTCGCACAAGTCGGTAACCACTTGTTGTAACGCCTGATCCACCGTTTTCAAGTCCTTGCCGGGAGCCGCCGTGACTGAAAATTCATACCAACCACCCGCAATCATGTTAGCGGCTCCTCCCTCGGCTCCACTGGCCAGTCCACTTTCCACCAGGGATTGATAGAGACGGGAACTTCTGCCGCCTGTCAAAATGTAGTCCATGAGTTGCAGGGCAGGCACATCTGGGTGACTCACCGCTGGTAAGGGATAGACCGCATGTAACAAGAACACGCTCCCTGGTTCCCGTAATACAATTGGCTCCTGATTAGCAGAGCTGGTTCCACCAGCGGGTTTGCCTTCGAAAGCGGCAGCGGCAGTATCTCTCGGCAATGGTGTCGCTGGTTTAGGGATTTGACCAAAGGTAGCTTCAATCTGCTTCAGCAACTCATCGGTCTTAAAGTTGCCCACCACAATCAGGGTGGCATTATCGGGACGGTAGTAGGTGTCGTAATAATAGCGCACCTGATCCACGGTAAATTTCTCCACATCGGACTTGGTGCCCCCAACAGTCAAACCATAGGGACTGTCAGGCAGGGCTTGCCGCATCACCGCTCGGCTCAGGCGATAATTGGGGCTATTCTCGTAGCCCTGCAATTCTGAAATCACCACCCGTTTTTCGCTGGCTAATTCCTTCTCGCCAATCAGGGAATTGCGCATGCGATCGGCTTCCAGCACCAGCAGCGCATTCAACTTATTCTGCTCCACCGTACCGAAGTAAGCCGTCATGTCGTAACTGGTAAAGGCATTCAAGTCACTGCCCAAGGCACTGAAAAGCCGCCCAAATTGAATCGGACGTTCCTTCGTTCCCTTAAACATTAAGTGCTCCAACTGGTGGGCAATGCCATTTACTCCCGGAGCCTCATTGCGGGAGCCAACGCGATACCAGACCTGGACTGTCACGACGGGGGCCGTATTCACTTCTTTGGTCAAGACCGTCAGGCCATTACTCAAAACCGTTTTCCGGACTCCCTGAGTGAGAGAAGGGGTAGATGAACTGGTCGGGGTGGCCGTTTTTTGACTGATAGAGGCTTGTTGACTGAGAACGCTGGGTTTTGTCAGTACAGCACTATCGGTTGCAATGGATTGAGATGAAGCGGGTTGAGAGAAAACAGGGGTGCCAGTTATCAGTGTCAGAGTTAAGCATCCAGCAAATAACAGACTCAAACGGGTGTAGCGATGAAGGTGAGTGGGAAAGGACATAGCGTGACAACAGTAAGCACTAGAGATAGAAAAACCCAGTTTAGCCGCCCCTCAGGACGTTGGTATGACAATGGCACATCAGAGGTATGAAAGAATTTACTATACCACCGGAGCATGGCTGATCAAGCAGTAGGGACGGCTATAGCTGAGAGGCATTTCCAGCGCATATTGCTGCAGCAACTCGGCATCGCTCATAATTTGCTCAGTTGGCCCATCATAAACAATCCGTCCCTCCGCTAACACGACGGTACGATCGCATAGTTCCAGAGCCAAGTCTAGATCATGGGTGGCAATCAGTTGCGTCAGTGGCAGAGAATTCAGTAGCTGAATGAGTTGCCGACGACTGCGGGGGTCAAGCTGGGCAGAGGGTTCATCTAGCACCAACACCTGCGGTTTCATCGCCAGCACTCCCGCGATCGCCACCCGCTTCTTTTCTCCACCTGACAAGTTATTAGCATTGCGGGGGCCATAGGACTCAGTATCTAGCCCCACCGCCTGCATCCCAGCGATCGCCCGTTCCTTAAGCGCAGTTCCCCGTAACCCCTGATTCAATGGACCAAACGTCACATCTTCCCACACCGTTGGCATGAATAATTGATCATCCGGATTCTGAAACACCAGGCCAACAAAATTCCGCACAGCTTTCAAGTTTTGAGGCTTGATCGGCAACTCCCCAACGACAACGTTTCCCGTTTGAGCCATCAGTAACCCATTAAAGTGGAGTAATAGAGTTGACTTGCCTGATCCATTCGCTCCGACCAGTGCCACCCGTTCTGTCGCCCGAATGGAGAGGTTAATATCTGTTAGCGCTTGAGTGCCGTCCGCGTAGGTATAACTCAGGTTGGTAATTGTAATTGGGTTGTGGTGCATGGAAACGAGAACACTCAGACGTAAAGCGAGACATGACAAGTCGGTCGGTGGACCTAGTTAACTTTCTAACAAAATTGTCATTGGTCCTTGGTCATTGGTCATCGGCGAATAGCTGTTTGCAAAGAACAAACTGATTCAGTATCCGCTTGCACCAACCTGGATGCCCTTAGAACAGATAAATCGCCTGTCCCACAAGCACCACCAGGATTGTCAGTGTTAAGGCCATCATGTCTAATCTGCTACTTGTGGGCAGATCAGCAACGGGAGGGATACCTTCATAGCCGCGTGACAGCATGGCTTGATGCACTCGCTCCCCCTGTTCATAGGTGCGGATGAACAAGGAACCAAACATATTGCCAATCACTAATCGTTGCCAGTTCCGGTTACCCATCAAATTTCGCGACAGGGCCGCTCGTCGCATGGAGGTAAACTCATCAACCAGCACGGCGATGTAACGGTACATGGAAGCCATAATCGCTACCAGAAGTGGTGGCACTTTCAGAGCCACGAGTGCATGCAACAGCAGGGGAACCGAAGTGGTGAGAGTCAATACGTTAAGCAGGATCAGGCAGAGTACCGCTTTCACGGCGACACTGCCTAAGATGGTTAATCCAGCCGTCGTGATCTTAAGCCAGCCCCACTGCCACAGCACCTGTCCTCCCTCACGAAATAAGGTTCCCAGCAGGACAACACCAACAAAAGCAGACTCCATCATTAGCCGCCGGAATAGGACTGCCCAGGTGACCTGACTGAGCAAGAGCAGTCCTAGAATCCCGATCGCGTAGACCCCCCACGTCCACCACTGACCATTAGGAGTAAAAGAAATGGCAAAAACTGGCAGCACCGCACATAGCACTCTAGTCTGAGGCACTAGAGTATGCCAGGGAGTAGCACGTTTGCTGTCCACATCCAGATGGATAGCTCCCAGGTGCAGCAAGAGCATGAGCGCTTTCTACTCCAGCGGCTCGTCAGAGTAGGGCGGAGTTGCTGTTGGCGTTTTGGGAATCACCAGTTTACCAATTCCCCAAGCCAGGCCAAAGGCAGCGAGAGTGCCTACCAGGCCAGCGATCGGAGTGGCGATCGGTTCTGGCACACCTCGCAGGGCATATTCCTCGAACACCAGATAAAAGGGAAGTTGCTTAGCAGGATGATCCTCAGCGGCCTTCTGATCAAATTTCAGATCCTGAGAAACCCGATCCAGACCATCGGGATCCTTGCTGGCAAACGGAGACAGAAAAATAGCAATCAGCAACGCTGTACCCAGACCAGCAATTACCAGGGCACGATTGCGAGTATTGAGGCGATCGCGAGTCATGACAGTCTCCACAAAACGTAAAGTTAAAGCCGTTAACGAGACACCAGGGGACGTACCGCAGAACGTTGCTTCCGAGGCGGATCATAAAACAAATCAGGTCGGGTACGCCAGATAAAACTGACCGTCACCACCGAAATAATCGCTTCACCGATGCCAATCAACACATGCCAGCCTATCATCGCTGTCAGTGCGACTGCTAATGGCACTGTGCCCGACAGAGCTAACTGCAAAGCAACAGCCGTCGCTGCCACGACCACACTTGTCCATGCGGCTACTGCAACACCCGTTGCCATCCCTACCCAGCGATCGCGCCCAATTGCAAAGCGAATCGTCCGATACAGGTAGTAGCCACCAAACGTGCCAATCAACCCCATGTTGAAAATATTGGCACCCAGAACAGTCAATCCTCCATCCTGAAACATCACACTCTGAACAATGAAAACCACCGCCATCACCAGGGAACCTGCCCAGGGGCCTAACAATACTCCAGCTAAGGTGCCGCCCAACAGGTGTCCAGAAGTTCCACCCGGAATCGGAAAATTAATCATCTGAGCGGCAAAAATGAAGGCAGCACAAACTCCCATGAGAGGAACAGCCCGTTCCTGATATTCCGCTTGCACCCGCTTTAAACAAATGGCGATCAAGGCTATCGCAACAACCCAGGTCAATAAACTGACGGGCAAACTCAAAAAACCATCGGGAATGTGCATCGCCAGCAGGGAAGACATCCTGTTACCCTGCCATGCACCTGAAGCCAAAACTGTGAGCATGTTTTAAGATCCTGAAATTAACAGCCAAAACACTGGAAGCATGTAATTTCCATTACATAGTGAACTTTCCATGAGATTCAATCCTCCAAAGGGGGATTTTAGAGGAGATTTAAGCCGACCTTAAGGATTCTAAAAACAAACCCGCTTTTGGGACTAGACTTTCAGCCTTTCGACCCGCTATAGTTAAAGACTGTGAGTTTTTGGCCAGGACTATGCACGCCCAGGAAATTATCCGCTCGATTGAAGCGGAACAAATGAAAACGAATCTGCCAGTCATTTATGTGGGTGACACGGTAAAAGTCGGTGTCATCATTCAAGAAGGTGGCAAAGAACGGACTCAGCCCTACGAAGGGGTGGTAATTGCCAAAAGAGGCGCTGGCATCAATCAGAACATTACAGTCCGCAAAATCTTTCAAGGTGTCGGTGTAGAGCGGGTCTTTCTCCTCCACTCTCCCCGCATTGACAGCATAAAGGTACTGCGTCGCGGTAAAGCTCGCCGTGCCAAGCTATACTATCTGCGGAATCGGGTGGGTAAAGCGACTCGCCTCAAACAACGGTTCGATCGCGCAATCTAATCCTTGGTCATTTGTCCTTGGTCATTGGCAAGGAGGCAACAAGGGTAGAACCGCGATCGCAAGCGGCTTTTCAACTTGTTGCCTTTGGTATCCCTCGAAGACTACTTGCTGTTGGCAAAAGATTCACAGCAAATGACCAATGACGAATGACAAATACCAAACCTGCTACACTAAAGCTACACAATCAATTCTGCTCCCTTGCGCTCTTAGTTCAGTTGGTAGAACGCAGGTCTCCAAAACCTGATGTCGGGGGTTCGAGTCCTCCAGGGCGCGTTAAACATAAAACCCTTGAAGCTATTGGTTTCAGGGTTTTTTCTGCGTTTTGGAGATAACGACTAGGAGGTATGAATTTAGTACAAAAGCTCTAGTATTTGGATGCTTTTGGGGTAAGAAAATATCAGGCCCAATCCCTGCTCACTCAACGGTTCTGCTCTCTTGGCTCTTAGTCAGATGTCTTTACAAGACCCACATTTCGGCCAGTTAAACCGGGTTGTCCTAAAATAAGAGTTGCTGGTTAATCAACTCCCTTTGAGACAAATCACCCTTACTGTGTTATCCTTAGAAATATTGCAAATTTGGCGTGTGGGTCGCTAGCTCAGTGGTAGAGCACTCGGCTTTTAACCGATTGGCCCTGGGTTCGAGCCCCAGGCGACCCATGTAAAACTCCCACAATGCGTTACGGCTAGAGCCTAACATAGAGCTTGCCCCCTTCCCCAAGCTTCCTATGCCTTGCACCAAATCAAAATCCCAACAGGCCTGTCAGGATTTAAGCAAAGCCTACCTCTTTTAAGGGTGGAAAGATCGGCATTCGTTTTTTAGAGCAAATTAAAGGGCTGTTTGTCCAGGTACTGCTATTGGCCGTTAAGGCTAGGGTATTAACTCTGGACGATGTCAGCCTTGACGGGATTAAGATTCATGCGGATGCGTCCAAGAGTAAAGCTGTCAGTTATGGGCACTGGGTGAAACTGCGTGCCACTCTTAAAGCAGAGGTGGATGAGCTGCTGAAGCTGATTGAAGCCGCTGATGCGCCATTCCTGCCAGAGGGGGTAAATGTCAGTGCAGAAATCGAACGACGGCGGCAGCAATTGGCTAATTTGACCCAGGCGAGGCTGGAAGAACGTTCAGGATGAGCGGTCTCTGGTCTGCCTCGCCTTCAACCTGAAGCAATTCTATAACTTCGGCGCAACTATTCAGTTTTCTCCGATAGGCTCTAGGCAGGAGTACTTTTTCTGAATCGGATTCTCATAGAGAATAGGGGGCAGTTAACAAGACATAGCCCTTATGAGTAATCAGTCGGAATCGGCTCCGGTGTCCCTTAGTTTAATCTCGCCCCATTACGTTCCACAGCCCCAGATGAATAAACCTCCCTTACAGTTGGGGGTCATGGCTTCAGGGAGTGGTAGTAATTTTGAGGCGATCGCTCAGGCGATTGCAGATCAGCGCCTGCATGCAAAAGTGCAAGTTGTCATCTACAACAATCCCGGTGCCAAAGTAAGGGAACGGGCAGAGCGGTGGGGCATTCCTGCCGTATTACTGAACCATCGAGAGTTTGCCAGCCGGGAAGCCCTGGACGAGGCGATCGTCAAAATGATGCGGCAGTACGGGGTGGATTACGTGATCATGGCCGGATGGATGCGGATTGTCACCACGGTGCTGATTGATGCGTTTCCCGATCGGGTACTCAATATCCATCCCAGTTTGTTACCCAGTTTCAGAGGAGCCCATGCAGTTGAAGAGGCATTGCAGGCTGGTGTGAAAATTACCGGCTGCACAGTACATCTGGTGCGCTTAGAAGTTGATAGCGGCCCCATCCTGATTCAGGCAGCCGTTCCTGTATTACCAGATGACACTCCAGAAACCCTACAAGCCCGAATTCAAGTGCAGGAACATCAAATTTATCCTCAGGCGATCGCGCTTGTGGGCGATCGGGATTTTGGATTTTAGATTTTGGGTTGGCGCGTGGTGTGTGGCGCGTGATCACAATTATTGGGGCTTGGATTTTATGCAGGGACAACCTAAAAAAAATTGAAAAAGAAAAGATGTTGGCCAATGAAATGTATCTAGCATCCAAGCCAGAATTGGCTTCTGAAAGTTGGCAGGCTTTTTATCTAACTCGCTTTTATACACAGAGTAGCAGCAGACGATCTTGACCAACGATCGCAGATCTCACAATGATCGCAGGTCTCAGAGAACTATTTGAGAAGGAGGGAAAAAACACTCAAATTTTGCTGCCCTTTCACTAACACAACGTGAAAATCAGCATGGCAGCAGTGGGACAGGCATAGCAAAACGTCTATAGAAAACTCGCGTGAGAACCCCGGTCTTTTAAGCCGGGGATGAAACGCAG
>NZ_JBRAGO010000069.1:0-24525 GCF_052746595.1 Leptodesmis sp. | reverse complement strand
AGGGATATTCTTCTCCTCTAGCCTAATTTTCCTACCAAGAAGGTGACACGCACCCGTAAGAGGAACCTATCCTGGCAAGCATTCTTGTGTGTATATATTGCTATAGCCACAAGTCCTGCGCCATGAATTAGCATCTGTTCGCGCATAACACAGACCACAGGCTGGTTGGCTGACAAAACTCTCTCGCCTTCCCCCTCTCCCGCTCTGGGAGAGGGGGAAGGCGAGAGAGTGCCCTCTTCCAAGTTGGGAGAGGGCTAGGGTGAGAGTGGTTCGGGCGACAATGCAAAAGATTTGTCAGTCGATCAGGGCCACGGACAAATTGAGCCTGTGATACCCTGGTAGCGTCACGATCGAGCAACAGTCGGGCCTTGGAGGTTGCCATGACCATCAACCTTAATTGTTCCTCTCTATCCTCGCCGGGAGCCGTTGAAGACATAGCTGAAACGATCCGGGTAACTGGAACGGTACAGGGAGTCGGATTTCGCCCGACGGTTTATCGTCTGGCCAGAGCAGCAGGATTGCGAGGTGAAGTACTCAACGATGGTCAAGGGGTATTGATCCGGGTAGTTGGCCCACAAGCCGTTCTGGATCGGTTTGTCCAAACCCTGCAGGAGGACTGTCCTCCCTTAGCCCGCATTGAGACGATCGTGCGTTCACCGCTAACTGAACCAATTGCCTATCGGGACTTTCAAATTGTCCAAAGTTTGCAAACATCCATCCGAACTGACATCAGTGCCGATGCTGCCACCTGTCCTGCCTGCCTTGCGGACATTCTCAATCCCGCCAGTCGCTGGTATCGCTATCCGTTCACCAACTGCACCCATTGCGGTCCCCGCTTGAGCATCATCCGCACCATTCCCTACGATCGCGCTCATACCAGCATGGCAGCTTTTCCCCTATGTCGCCATTGCGCTCAGGCCTACAAGGATGTCAGCGATCGTCGCTTTCATGCTCAACCGATTGCCTGCCCTCAGTGTGGTCCTCATGCCTGGTTAGAAAACACTGATGGTCAGACGATCGAGGATGAAACATTATCTCCGGTAGATGCCGTAGATGCCGCTGGTACGCTGCTGCAACAAGGCAAAATTATTGCCATTAAAGGAATTGGCGGCATTCATCTGGCTTGTGATGCCACCAATGAAGCGGCAGTACAGAAACTGCGCCAACGCAAACATCGCTATGACAAACCCTTTGCGTTGATGGCTCGTAATCTCGACATTATTGAACAATACTGCCTCCTCAATTCCCAGGAACGTGAACTGCTACAAAGCCCAGCCGCCCCGATCGTCCTCTTGAAAACCCGAAGTTTTGCAAACACTCTCAGTTCTAGGCATCTTCCTCCCCTCTCATCTCTGGTTGCACCGGGACTTTCCACTCTCGGCTTCATGCTGCCCTACACACCATTGCATCATTTAATGTTGCAGCGCCTGGATCGTCCGATCGTCCTCACCAGTGGCAATCGCAGCGATGAACCGCAATGTATTGATAATGATGAGGCGCGAGAAAAATTAGGAGCGATCGCTGATTTTTTTCTGCTTCACAATCGAGATATTGTCAATCGGTTGGATGATTCAGTCGTGCGAGTGGTGGATGGCCAGGTACAAACCTTGCGACGAGCCAGGGGGTATGCACCTACGCCCATTCGTTTACCAGCAGGATTTGCCCAGGCTCCGGCAATTTTGGCAATGGGCAGTGAATTAAAAAATACATTTTGTTTGCTGGATCAGGGACGGGCCATTCTCTCGCAACATTTAGGGGATCTGGAAAATGCAGCAGCGTTGGCTGCCTATCAAGATACTCTGAAACTGTATCTCAATTTATTGCAAACCCAACCTCAAAAGATCGCGATCGATTTGCATCCCGAATATTTATCCACCAAATTGGGAAAAAGCCTTGCCGAGCAGCATTCCCTGCCGCTGCAGCCCATACAACATCACCATGCCCACATTGCAGCTTGTATGGCAGAAAATAATCTGCCTCTCGGTAGTCCACCGGTTTTAGGAATTGCATGGGATGGCCTGGGAATGGGGGATGATAGTACGCTCTGGGGCGGGGAATTTTTGCTGGCTGATTATTGCCAATTTCAACGTCTGGCGCGATTGAAGCCGATCGCCCTGTTGGGGGGTAGTCAGGCCATATACCAACCCTGGCGCAATACTTATGCCCACTTGCAGGCCGTTTTTGACTGGGCCGATCTGCAAGCCAGATACGGACACCTGGAAATTATTCAATTTCTGGAGCAACAACCGCGATCGCTGCTGGATCAACTATTACAGAAAGGCATTAATGTTCCCCTGGCCTCTTCAGCAGGACGCTTGTTTGATGCGGTGGCAGCGGCGGTGGGCCTGAGTCCGGCTCAAGTGAGTTATGAGGGACAGGCAGCCATTCAATTAGAGGCAATGATTCAGCCTGCTGACCTGGAACTGGCACAGACATCACCCTACCCGTTCAATCTGGAAAATATTCCAATGAATGGCCACACCATGCTGGAATTAACGGCAAAATCAATGTGGTCTGACCTGCTTCAGGATCTGCACCAGGCAGTTCCTATTGGATTGATCGCCGCTAAATTCCATCTAGGGTTGGCTTGCGCGATCGTCGAAGCCGTCAAACACCTGAGTCAATCCCATACCTTTAGTCACGTCGCACTCACCGGAGGAGTTTTCCAAAATGAAATTTTAACCCGTTCTGTTCATCAGCAACTGACTGCCTTGAATTTTACAGTCATTATGCATCATCAAGTTCCTGCCAACGATGGTGGTCTGGCACTAGGTCAAGCCACGATCGCGGCGGCTCGCTCTTTAAGGTAAGCAAAATGTGTTTAGGAATTCCCGGTCAAATTATTGCAATCACAGACATTGAGCGGCAACTTGCGATCGTCGATGTGGGTGGCGTGAAACGACAGATAAATATTGCCTGCATTGTAGACGCGGATCATCCAGCCGAATCCTGTGTGGGAGAGTGGGTATTAGTGCATGTGGGATTTGCGATGAACCGAATTGATGCCGCAGAAGCTGCCGCAATGCTTGATTTGCTGGAAAAACTAGCAGAGGTTGATCAGGAGTTAGAAGGCGATGCGTTACGCTACGCTAACATTTTCTATGGAAAAATTTAGAGTAGTTAGATTTAAATCTAATCTATGGGGAGACGATAACGATGAAATACGTTAAGGAATATCGAGATCCCGACAAAGTTCAAGGTGTTTTACAAGCAATTAAGCGGTTGGGAAAGATTTTAATAATTAAGAAAGATCGTCCGATTAAACTAATGGAAGTTTGTGGTGGACATACTCATGCCATCTTTAAATATGGATTGGAGGAGTTATTACCGCCAACGATCGAAATGATTCATGGTCCCGGTTGTCCCGTTTGTATTATGCCGAAGGGGCGATTAGATGACGCGATCGCCATTGCCGAACATCCAGCGGTCATTTTCACAACCTTTGGTGATGCGATGCGGGTTCCTGGGTCTCAGTTTAGCTTATTACAAGCCAAGGCCAAAGGTGCAGATATTCGTATGGTGTATTCGCCATTAGATGCCCTGGAAATTGCCAAAGTGAATCCCGATCGCCAGGTTGTCTTTTTCGCCATTGGCTTTGAAACCACAGCACCCAGTACGGCGCTAACCGTCTTACAGGCAGAATCGGCAGGCATAGAAAACTTTAGCCTGTTCTGCAACCACGTCCTCGTCGTACCCGCCCTGGAAGCTTTGCTCAGTAATCCGGATTTGCAACTGGATGGCTTCGTGGGGCCGGGTCATGTCAGTATGGTGATTGGCACAGCACCTTATCAAGTCATTGCCCAGAAATACCATAAACCACTGGTGGTGTCCGGCTTTGAACCCTTAGATTTGCTGCAAGCCATCTGGATGGTGCTGCAACAGTTAGCCGATGGCCGTTGTGAAATCGAAAATCAGTACACTCGCTTCGTCCAGGCAACTGGCAATGCGGTCGCTCTAGAGGCCATGCAGCGAGTCTTTCAAGTGCGCGATCACTTTGAGTGGCGTGGGTTAGGAGATATTCCTCATTCTGGCCTCAAGATGCGTCCAGAATACGCCCAATTTGATGCTGAAGCCAAATTTATCCTGCCTCACCGTCAAGTGGCGGATCACAAAGCCTGTGCCTGTGGAGAAATCCTCAAAGGATTGAAGAAGCCCTGGGAATGCAAAGTTTTTGGCACTGCCTGTACCCCAGAACACCCGATCGGAGCCTGCATGGTGTCCTCCGAAGGTGCCTGTGCCGCTTACTACAAATACGGTCGCCTATCATTGGAGACAAAAGCTAAGCCAACCCCCGTCGCTACCAGTTTTGTGGGGATTAGGAGTTAGGGATTAGGACAGAATTACCAGTATCTTCATTGGTATTCACTTCGCCCGATCCCCAATTCCTGATCTCCTCTCCCCAATCCCCCTATGAACCTCCCCTCTCCCCAATCCAGCTCTGGCCGATCGCCCGCCTGCCGCCCACCCAAAATTCGGGATCCCGAGATCACATTAGCCCATGGCAGCGGCGGCAAAGCCATGCGGGATCTGATTGCAGACATTTTCGTCAGTAGTTTTGAGAATCCGGCTCTGGCTCCCTTAGAAGATCAGGCCCGCTTTGACCTGGCAGACTTGATGCAACGGGGCGATCGGCTTGCCTTCACCACAGATTCCTATGTGATTGATCCATTATTTTTTCCCGGTGGTGATATTGGTAGCCTTGCCATTAATGGCACAGTGAACGATTTAGCCGTCAGTGGTGCAACCCCACTGTATCTCACCTGCAGTGTAATTTTGGAAGAAGGACTCCCTGTAGAAACTTTGCGGAGAATCGCTGACTCGATGAAACGAGCCGCGATCGTGGCGGGAGTACAAATCGTCACAGGAGACACCAAAGTCGTGCAACGCGGTGCTGCTGACAAGGTCTTCATCAACACTGCCGGAATTGGTGTGATTCGCTCCCAGGTTTCTCCCTCGGCTCAGCAACTACAACCAGGAGACGTGGTACTTGTCAATGGCTCCTTGGGCGATCATGGGGCAACCATTCTCCTGGCACGAGATGAACTTGCACTATCCACTAATATTCATAGCGATTGTCAGCCCTTAAATGGCTTGATCGATACCATTCTGGATGTTTGCCCTGAAGTTCGGGCGATGCGCGATGCGACTCGCGGTGGTCTAGCTACCGTTCTAAATGAGTTTGCCAGCAGTTCCCAAGTGGGTATTCGGATTCATGAAGCCAGTTTGCCCATTCATCAGGAAGTCAACGGAGTTTGCGAACTGTTGGGACTGGATCCGCTGTACCTCGCTAACGAAGGCAAACTGGTAGTAGTTGTACCTGAAAATCAGGCAAAAGCCGTCCTGACAGCCATGCGATCGCATCCCGCCGGACATCAAAGCTGCATCATCGGTGAAGTGATTGCAGCACCCAGCGAAGTCGTTTTATTAAAAACAACCTTTGGCGCCGAACGAGTTGTGGATATGCTGGTTGGTGATCAACTACCTCGCATTTGTTAATCTACACAAATTTCATATCACTCTACCTGCCTTTCTACCCTCAATTCCTAATCCCCACCCCCCACTCCCTGATCTGCAATCCCCGATTCCTGAGATTCAAACTTCAATCCCCCACCTATGCACGAACTAGGAATTACTCAAAACATCGTCACGATCGCAGCAGAATATGCCAATGGTAACCCAGTCAAACGAGTCACGCTGGAAATTGGCTAACTAACTGCTGTGATGCCCGATGCCATTCGTTTCTGCTTTGATGTCTGTAGTCAGGGAACTGCATTAGCAGGTGCATCCCTGGAGATTATTAAAATCCCAGGATTAGGCCGCTGCCGACGCTGTAGCCGGGAAATTGCTTTAGATGCCCCCTTCGGCGTTTGTGAATGACGACTCCATCATCACCCATACCCATACCACCCACACTACTCATACTCACTCCTCCCATTCCCATCCGCACCGCCCCATCTCCCCCTCCCTTCCCATCAGGCTGAGTCTTATCCAGTAGTCACTCAACTCCATGCCGCCCTGCATGGAAACACCATTGAGCTAGAACACAAAATTCTGGCAAAGAATGATCTGATTGCCGCTCAAAACCGAGGTTGGCTGAAGGGCCGTAACATTCTCGCCCTGAATCTGGTCAGTTCACCTGGAGCTGGCAAGACAACTCTGCTAACCCACACCATTACCGATCTGCAACACCGAATTCCCATAACTGTGATTGAAGGGGATCAGGAAACTGCCAACGATGCTCAACGGATTCAAGCCACAGGATGCCCGGTGGTGCAGGTAAATACGGGAACAGGCTGCCACCTGGAAGCAGCCATGATTGAACGGGGATTGCAAACGTTGAATCCACCCATGAATTTCTCTCCTGATGATCGAGAATGTCGGGAATCTGGTGTGTCCGGCAGTGAGAGGATTCTGGCTCAACCTGATTGTGGGTGTTTATACGTCATTGCAGGAATTTACATTCTGTCAAACTTGTTAATTTCGGTCGCGGCATTAACCTTTGCCCTAGGGATTCTGTTCATTGCGGAAGGCATTTACACGATCATTATGGGCTTCACAAACCGGGCAGGGCATCGAATGTCGTGGCTGGTGGTCTTAAATGGAGTCATTACTTTGATTTTGGGCATTCTGGTTCTGAATCAGTTTCCCTTCAGTGCAATCTGGTTAATTGGTCTGTATGTGGGAATCAGTCTGCTGTTTAGTGAAGTTTCATTGTTAGTTGCCGCCCTGGCTGTGCGAAAAACCGTTACCACGACTACATAACATAGTTAAACTGTGACATGTTGAACTGTGAAATATGAGGGAGGGCATAGCAGTCGGGCACTGCTCCGGAGTACCTCCAAAATCTCTGCCAAAGACGTGTTACCAATTGCTATGCCCCTACCCAATCACCCATCTCCACCCCCTTGCATTCCCATCCTCAATCCCCACCCTCCATGTTCAACTTTCTCGATTCCGACACGCCGACTTCCACTCCTCGCGAGATTGCCCAATCCTTTCGCGGGTTAGGCTGGATTGGCCTCTGCTTACAGGCACTGCTCGGATTCATTCCCATCCTGGTGGTGACCACGAACGTGCTATTCAATCCCCGGCAACGACAAATGGGCTTTTCCCTGGGATTGTGGTTAGCGATCGCCTGCCTGCTTGCCCTGATCTTTAGTATTTACTGGTGCTTTCGCTACACGTTATTGGCAAGCCGATTGGAAAACCCGGATCTGCGGCCACCCAAATCACAGGTAACTAAAGACGTGAAGTTAGGACTCACGATCAATTTGGGGATCATGGCGATCGCGGTGCTGATTGCCCTATGGCGGGTGAGTGAATTAACCTTCAAAATGTTGAGCCTGCCCCAGGGCGGAACAGTAATCACTCCCAATCAAATTGGCACAACGGTTGCGGCTCCCGGAACCCTGATTACTCCCTCCAATATGATTGCAATTCAAGCGATGGTAAGCGCGATCGCCGCTGGCTTAGTAGGGACGATCGTGGCCCTGTTGCTGCTATATCAGATTGGGCTACACCGCAGCACCAATCGTTGAATGCTAACGGAACTAATTCCTTTAACCACCACCTTCTTTTATGCGCCTGCCACAATTTTCCCCATCCAATTCTCCTATGTGGCATTAAATAACTCCACACTGCTGCGCTTCATCCTACTGTTCATTGGTGGCTGGTTCACATTCTTATTCATTAACTTCTTTTACGACACAATCGCTATATTCAGTGTGGCCGGAGTGCTGGCTACATTGCTCAACTACCCGGTGGTCTGGTTGTCCCGTTATCTGCCTCGCTGGCTAGCAATCACCCTGACTTTCTTGGGCGCGATCGCGATCGTCCTGGCGTTAGTGGCCTTTGTCGGTCTGCAAGTAGTGAATCAGGGGCAGGCATTGCTGTCTCAACTCAAAGATCCCTTGAGCCAGCAAACTGCTTCACCGTTGCGGGATCTCCTGAGCCAGACGGATGTTAATAACATCATCACCACCCTAAAAAATGGATTGACCAGTGGGTTAGGCCTGGTGAAGGGAGTATTTTCCAGCCTCTTTGTCAGGAGCAACCGATCGACAATTACTGGAAATCACTCGCGCATCAAAAACTTCGATCCGGCAGGTTCCCGTTGTGTTGTTAAAAATTCGGGTGCTGGCCGAAGAGTCGAAAGTCTGAACACGGCCATCCAGTACAAAAGAATTCGGCGAGTTTCCTGGTGTCTTTCGCACCACTGAACCTTGATACCGCTTACAATATGAAACGATTTAAGCATTAAACTTTCTCCTTATAGGTCATTAGTCATCCAGGGAACCGACTAAACCTCCGAACAGACCACCAACTGCCCATTGCCTACCCCGATTAACAAAGGTTTTAGTTTATCATTTGCCATTGCATTAAATCATTTAGATCTCCGAAATCTGATTGAGTTACAATAAGGTGCATCACAACTTGATCACTCACAGTTTGAGTTAACTTAAAGTATCGGTAGATGTGACTTCAGGTTAAAGCGATAACCGTGGGGCAGAATGTGTAACTCGTTGAGAGAAGTGCTGGTCGATCGCGATACTAGGGAGAAACCCCATCCCTGGCCCGATTTCAACTGAATCCAGACTGGGGTAGGCAACCGAGGCACCTCCCAAAATCATAATGTCGGGCATCATGGCGGCTCCGGCACTGGTGCCTCCAATGACCCCCCTTCCGCATGGCACTTATGAATTGCATCCCCTAAAGGAGATCCTTTAATGAAATCTACAATCCGGGACTGATCGCCACCAGTAAAGAAAATGCCAGTGGCTTCTTCAATCTGGCGGATAGCTTTCTTACATTCAGATTCATCTCGATGCTCAGTGTGGATGACTTCCACGTTTTCAGTCCCGAGCCGCTCAAAAATGGTGATGTACTCGTCTTCCACCTCTTTGGGAAAGCCAGTGGCCGCCGTCATGACCGCAATGTGAGCTTTCGTTCCCCCGGCACAGATGCGAATGGTGTTACTGTCTACTAGCACCTTCAGTGCAGATGTAATTTCATTACTTCGGACAGGTCATACAGTGGCCACCGCCGCGTCCCCGCCCCAGTTCTGCACTGGCGATCGTAACTACCTCAACCCCTTCTTTACGAAGCGCGGTATTAGTCAGCACATTGCGATCATAAGCGACGACCACTCCTGGCTCCAGACAGACGAAGTTATTGCCACTATCCCACTGTTGCCGATGTCTGGCATAGATATCGCCCTGAGTTTCTACCACGCGCAATTTCTTTAATCCCAAAGCCGAAACCACTACATCAACAAACGGTTCAGAATCCTTAATAATTTCGTAGCCTGGAGTTTTGTCGCTGGGTCGCGAGGAAAAAGTGGTGACGTGGTTCATGATATCGGGGAAGAGGCTGACCAAATCGCGATCGCAGAACGTAAACACGGTATCTAGGTGCATCGCCGCCCGGAGTTTAGGTATTCCGGCCACGATCACCCGTTCAGCCGCACCTTTGGCAAACAGAGCAGCGGCCACCTGAGTAATCGCCTGATGAGAGGTGCGTTCACTATCATAAACCGCCAACCCGCCGATTAAATACTCTGCCAATTGTCGGGAACTGAGGCTGTCTAAGTAGCCGCGCACATCACCAACCAGTTCCAACCCCACCTCATTGGGGGTGATTTGTTGATCCAGAATCCATTTCTTGGCCTCTGGAATATCGAGGGTTTCCACCAGAATTTCGTGGAGTTCGATCACCTCAATGCCTCGGCTTTGCATCTTTATTCTGAAGTCAGCATGGTCGCGCTTCACCATCTCCACCCACAGCACATCATCAAACAGCAGATTGTCGCAGTTGGAAGGCGTGAGGCGAGAATGGGCTAAACCGGGTGAGCAGACCAGCACTTTTCGCAGTTTGCCCACTTCGGAGTAAACACCATAGGAAACAGTGTCCGAATTGGTGGTGGTTGGACTGGTGGCAACAGTCATAAGTAACTCCATTCGGTTGATGTGGTTAAAACAGAAAGCTAGTGCGAACGACTCCTACAAAGGTATCGGGATTGCGACTATCCAGATTCGGTGCCGTCAGCCAGAAAAATCCGGGGGTGATAGCAATGTGGTCATTGAGGCGGAAAGTATAGAAGGCTTCGATATGAAAGCCAACGTCGCGTTCGCTGCGCCTGCCAGCGGGCAGTCCAATGGCAGCGGCGACTCTGGCATTACTGGTGCCCATCACTCTGGGTTGCATCCCAAACACAATAACGAAGGGAATGAACACATCCAGGTAGGAGGGGTCTCGTACCGGACGCTGAGCAGGCGATCCACGAGTCATAGACAGAACCTCAGTTGATGCGTTTGGTGAATCAAGTCACGCCCTACAGCATTCCCGTTGTCTCTACTGACCGGACTGACGAGTCGGGGCATCTCTGCCCACTTCATCTCCTGGCCAGACCCGATTCAAGTCCACTAGGGTACCGCCATTCTGAGCGATCAGCCATTTGCGCTGGGTGTATTCCTTAGCCGGATGGGAGAGATCATAAACTGCGATCGCAGTACCGGACATGGTCAGAGGATCCAGACTGGCCATGATCTGCTGTACCGTCCTCACGGGGTTTAACTCATCCCCATGCACGCCGGCAATCAGAGCGATGCGTTTGCCATCTGCCACTCCCTTTGCCACCACCACGGGCACATACCAGTGTTGCCCGGTGCCCATCTGCACCCCCTGGAAGAAAAAGCGATGCAGTCTGCCAGGTTCCAGATCCTGGGTATGCAATTGACTAATCACCGGTACACCTTGAATGATATCGCCCGTGTAGATAGTGGCCACTTGCAACGGAACAGAATTAGATGCGAGCGAAAACTCATTCATGACTTAATACCGCAGAATTAAGGCAATTCCCTGGTAATCTGAAAGGGAGCCATCTTCAACCAGAACAACCTGACCTCCCTTAGCCAGCACTTTCTCGATGATTTCATCGATCGCATCATCCATGACCTCAGTGCCACCCACCTGATCCACAATTTCCAGATTACCCTCGTCTGTTACTACAGCCGGTACATGATAGTTTTTTCAACCAGCAATCGCTTCCCTCGGCCTTCGTGAGCTAATCGCCACACTTCTTCAATCGTGGACACCACCTTGCGAGCACCAGCCGCATCGGCTAATTCCTGCAATGCATCGGCTTGTTGGTCTCTCCGGACAGACTGCATAAGTTCCCAGACTGGCGGCGTGAGTTCATGAATCGTGGCCCGATCTAGATTGCCAGACAGCGTACCCACGATCGTCCCCTTATACTGGGAAACCTCCTTCAAGAAAGAGACTTGCCGATTCACACCCCCAACGATCAAGGGTAGGTCTTCATCATTCGCGTAGGCACCAAATGCACTATCTACCTGCTGGAAAAAGCGGCGATGGCGATCGTCCATGTAGCTGGAATAGAGTTGTAAGGCAGGGCGGTTGTTGCTCCTGGCCCCGTCATTTGCATGGCAAAGGTTTGATCTGCAATTTCTTCCAGGGCCTCTCCCGTTCCCACTAGAAGACGAGTCGAGGCTTGACTTAATAGCAGTACCCAGTAACGAAGCGTCCGGTACATACCATAGACCAGATCACGGGTGGCAAAAGTCTGATCAATAATGACTCGTGCTGAAACCGGAAACGGCAGATAGTAGGACTTCGCAAAATCATGGCTGACGAATAGGGCAAGTCCGTCGAGGGTGTGGGGATAGTTGATTGAACTAACGAGTGTATCTAACTAGTTAAAGAGTGGCTCTAATTCACGGATCGAAAATTCCTGGCTCAGCCGATCCTTTGCCTCATCGATCAGATTCTTGAGTAGAATTGGATCCTGCTTGTTTTCAGGAAAAGTGCGATGAGTTGGTAACAGAATTGATAGGGCGGGGACTTTTGTTAACGATTGTAGTTCTTTCAGATCATGACGAGTAATCATCCATACCTCCTACTACTAAGCGATGCAATCTCATGCTTCTACAATGTGTTGAGTTCCCACCCCCGCATTGATTTATGGATTCACCCCCGCTGGACAGGCCAGGACAGCCACTTGATAAGCCGTATTGCGATCGCCCGTAACACGAGCATTAATCTGGAAAGGTTGGCGATCCGTAGGAGTGCGAAAGGGCTGATCGTAGCGGTAGAACCGTCTGGCCTGAATTGTGCGTCTGACCACCTGTGAAGTAGAGTTGTCATTATATCTGAGATTCACTTCTGCGGTGTAGGTCGCATTGTTTTCTGGAATCAGTCTACCGACATAATTGACCCAGCGAGTCCCGGTTGGAACAGCAAAATCAGTATTGGCATTGGAATTGTTGGTACGATGACCTTACGAATAAAAGTTCTACCCGTTGTCACCTCTCTCAGGTAAACACAGCCTTTCGGTGCTGGGGGAAATGATTGAGCCTAGGCAGGTTGCACAACTGCAACAGCAGCAGTAGTGAGATAAAGTCCAATAATACTTGACAAAACTGGTTTCATAACCTCGTAACCTCAATAATCGAAATTTGATCAATAAAAAAATAGGGTAATGGAGTATACAGCAAGATCAACTGATGATAGGGGGCAGCGGGACGAGAATTGCTGTAAGACAGGTACTCGCCCCAATGATGACTACTTAGGCAGGAATCTCTGAACCAAAGTCCTGACGCAACTTGTCTTCCTGTTCCTTGGTTAAGTTAGATTGAATTAACTGTCCTCTTTCTTCCGGTGCAAACGCCTCTTCCACCTTGTCTAGCGTAACTTGGCCCGTCAGCAGAAACAGGGCAGAGGTTCCCTTAGTGACTTTGCTTTGCACATCTTTGATGAAGTCGTCATTAATCCCATAGTCCGTAAACTTACCTGAGATAGCCCCCGCCGCTGCACCAACCAGCATCCCAAACAGAGGCATCAGAAAGATCAGGCCAAACAACATTCCCCAGAAAGCTCCACCTAGGGCACCGGCACCGACTGTGCTAAACGCCTGATAGGTTCTGGGCTTATCACGATCTTGAGGCCAGGTAACGATAGCAGCATCTAGCACCTGGATCAGTTGTTGCTTTTGTAAACCTTCCAACTTTGCCAGGGCTTTTTCTGCACCTTCAGGGGTGTTGAATTTCCAAACAGTTAAAGTTGACATGATTTTCTCCTGTAATAATCCTTGGCTGGAATCGTTTCCTACGGAACTTATTCAACCGCATTCGATCGCAAATCGTCTTTAATCTGCATTACCCCATCCCAGTAACTGAGCAATCTGATTGGTAACAATTGTAGGATTAAATGGCTTTGCGATCGCACCGACAAAGCCCATCTCCTCAAGTTGTTTAGGGGTAAACCAACTGGCTCTGGAAGATAATAACACAATGGGAATCAACTGAACCGTTGAATGCTGCTTCAATTGTTCAACAAAGATCAAAGCATCCGTCTGTGATGTCGAAGTATCAAGCAAGATTGCATCTGGATGAACTGTCTCACATAAATCAACTCCTGCTCGAATGGAGTTAGACAGAGTGACTTTCCAGCTACCAAGCTCGCTTAAACAGGCAGACAAGATTTCGCCAATGCTGAGTTCATACTCAATCAAAAAGATTGCTCTTACAGACATGGCTGGGTTCCCTTCAACCCCACAAGGGAGGCTATCTGTCTTGAATGCACGATTTAGCATCTGTTTCAGCATTCCTTCGATAGCCAGATGATCATCAAAGTCCTGCTGCACGTCCTCCAGCACTTGTCTGGAGATCGCGACCATTACCTGGGCAGCAGCATAATCGTGTACACAGAGATGTTGTAAGGCCTGATTTAAGACGTGAGTTGCAGTTTCAATACACTGAGCTTTCGACGTACCAGCATTAAACATCCTGTAGTAATCCATTGACTGCGAATCAGAACGATTCGCTCTTTAGCATAGGCTAAGAAAATAGGAAACTGATATGATGGCCTATGAATGCCAATTCATAATGTCTGCCACCTGCCTCCAAACAGTAACCAGATCAAAGGACTTCATGAGCATGCCTGCCGGACCAAGTTCTGTAAACCGTTGTCGATCTTTAGGTAACACTTTGGCCGTTAGCACAATCACCGGAATAATGCGAGCCTGCGGATCAGCCTGAAGCGCTTCAAACAGTTGAACCTCATCCATATCCGGCATGGAAATATCCAGAAGAATTACATCAAAACTACCAGTTTTTGCCAGGTGTAGTCCTTCAGTCCCCGATGATGCTGTTTCTGTATACCATCCAGCGAATTCCTCCAACGATGCCTGCACAACATCTCGAATATCTTCTTCGTCATCTACAATCAAAATTCGTTTGGACATCACAAAGATAGAAAGTAGGAGATAGTATGGGGTTGGGAAATTTTTGTGCAAGGGACTTGCGCAAAGGATATCCAAAGTAGCTGGCAGTTAGAAGCTGCATCTACACAGACAATCCCCCGTAGACGGGTTACTCAGATAGATGACGATGCTAGTCAGCGAAGACCGACTTTGACAGTGTAGCTGTGGTTTGAACCACCAGGATTAAAGAATTTTTGAATTTTTTAGTCAACCAGGGCATGATCTCCAAGGAATGGCATGACTCGTTCTGTTTCACGCAAAGAACAAACGTAAAGCGGGGGAAGCATCAGCATCGGTAGAGGGTGGCAAGTAGATGATTCTAGGGTAGCTTTTGGAGGGCTTCCTTGTACAGGAGGTTCAGTGAAATCCTACTAGCGATTTGGTCGATTTAACGATATAAAGTAAAGAAGCTATGGCGATGGAGCTCGCCAAAACCGCCCCTTGTGTTCAAATAGGCTGAAGCCAAAAATTTGAAACATGAAAGGCTGATAGCTCCTACAGTTCCGGCTTGCAGCGGAATTGTAGGAGTAGGGATGTCTTAATCCAGTTTTTCCTCTGCAAGCCACGTTGTTTAACTGATGCAAGCTCAACGTGGTGTGATGTTAGAAAGCCTGATTTGGATTTTATTAATGGGATTTTTTGTCGGGCAGATTGCTCGACGTCTGAAAGCACCTGCTTTGATTGGGATGGTGCTGGCGGGGATCGTTCTCGGTCCACAGGTGGGCGACGTTATCAGTCCAGACCTCTTGGGAGCGGCAACGTCCCTCCGCACGATCGCCGTCATGGTGATTTTAATGAAAGCAGGACTAGGGCTAGATCGAGAAAAGCTGGCTCAGCAAGGATCAGTTGCCCTACGATTGGGATTTTTGCCAGCGGCTTGTGAAGCCATCACGATCGCGTTTGCGACGATGTGGCTGTTTCAGTTTGATTTTGCCACGGGCTTGCTGCTGGGCTGTGTGATTGGGGCTGAATCACCCGCTGTGATCGTCCCCGGAATGTTGCGGTTAAAGAGTTTGGGATGGGGGGTTGAGAAAGGCATTCCCGATGCTATTTTGACGGGCAGCGCCTTATCAGATGTACTGCTGTTGTCGGTGTTTAGCCTGCTACTCGCGTTTCTATCTCAAACTACGGCAATGGGGCTCACCTTACCTGGTGGGTTGACCCTTAGCCCTGTGCAACTGCTGCCCTTGCAAATCCTCTGCCAAATTGGATTAGGGATTGTCTTGGGCTGGTTAACCGCGCGAATGTTAGTGTCGTTACTCGCCAAGCAAAACTGGACGCAAAATGCTGTTCAAGATGCCTTAGTGACAGCGGGGTTTGCCCTTTTGCTGGTAGTTTTGGCAGAAGATTTTCCGATTTTTTCGGGGTATCTCGCGGTGATGGCGACCGGATTTTTCCTGATTGAATTGGATGCACCCCTGGCACGACGACTGCGGGGTGGGTTTGATAGTTTATGGGTGATCGCTGAGATCATCTTATTTGTGCTGCTGGGAGCCAGTATTCAACTGACTGTATTGGGGAATGTATTGCTGGTAGGGTTGCTGGTATTGGTAATCGGAACCCTGGTCGGGCGATCGCTCGGTTGGTACCTGTCTACCATAGGGAGTAATTGGAACTGGCAAGAACGGTTGTTTCTGCTGCCAGCAAATTCAGCGAAAGCGACGGTGCAGGCTGCGATCGGAGCCATTCCACTAGCTCAAGGAATTAAGGGTGGTGAGACGATTCTGGCGCTGTCTGCCCTATCTATCTTGGTAACCGCACCATTGGGAGCCTGGGCAATCCCCACCTTTGCCCCCAAATTGCTAGAGCGGGGCGACGTTGACCCGACCAAAGTAACCGTTGCTCGTCGCATTGTGTTGCTAGCGGCAGTGGATGCCTCTCCCCTAGCGGTACAGGTATTAACCAAAGCTGCAGAACTCGCCCGCCGTAGTGATGGGGAAGTCGTGGTGTTACACGTCATCCGCGTGGAAAATCCCCAGGAAATAGAGCAGCTGCGTAACCAGGCCAGACAGTTCCTAGCGGATATCCGCCATCGGTTTATTACTACCTCTGGCTCAGTGCCGGAAGAAATTGTGAAAACGGCTCAGGCCTATGGTGTCGCAGAAATTATCATGGGTAAACGCGGACATCGTCCATTAGAGGACGTGTTAGTGGGATCTGTTTCTCAGGCTGTATTGGAGACCAGTCCGTTGCCTGTGCTCGTGGTAGAAGCTAATGCCAACGCATTAACGACTCGTTAACTTGATCTGGAGAGTTTGCCATGCTGAAATGACCAATTTTGCAAAAACCTGTTGTGCGAACTGTTGCTACCATTTCTCTGGGGGCGATCGCCGGAGCATTATGTCGATATTATTCTGGACTCGCGATGAATCACCTGCTGGGGATAGAGGTGCCCTACAGCACATTGGTTATCAATGTGACCGGCTGCTTTGCCATGGGATTTCTGGCAACGCTATCCCTAGGGCAGGTGATCAGTCTGCATCCTTGATGTTCGGCTGCTGCTCCTGACGGGTTTTCTGGGGTCATATACTACCTTTTCCAGCTATGAACTGGATAGTGCCCATTTACTCGAGCAGGATCGTTTAGGGGCAGACCTATTTTATTGGATGGGAAGCGTGACGTTGGGATTCATGAGTCTACAGCTTGGTATGTTATTCGCAGAGTGGCTACTCGGTAAGCTTGCCCCTTTCAGAGAAATGCTCCATAAACACGATCGATCAAACTGATGCATCATGATTGGCTATATCTTCTGATATCTCCCAGTTCATCAATACATCAAACATGGAAACCCATTCTTTTCTCCCAATTTGGATTGCCCTAGGAGCCATTCCAGGAGAGCTCAGCCGCTATTATTTAACACTGATCTGCGTGGAAAAACTCGGCGGGGATTTTCCCTTTGGAACATTCATCATTAATCTATCTGGGGCATTTTTGATTGGGCTCTTCGCCACGCTGTTTCAGTCAATCAAGGCTGACTTGCCACTCAATGGATTTGTCATTCTCGGCTTTTTAGGGTCTTACACCACATTTTCAACCTACACATTAGATACGTCAAATTTGCTCAAACTAGCGAGTTATAAACGGGCATTGCTATATGGATTAGGTAGTCCATTAATCGGTTTTTTAGGAGTCGAACTTGGCATTGCTCTGGCGCAGGGGATATAGCCTTCCCAGGAGAAGAGGATGAAAAATGCAGAATAATTAACGATCTATGTGGCAGAGGGCGATCTCGGTCAGGGCAAGCTGCTCTACCAGACGCTCATAGATGCGGCGCGTCAATCAGGCATTGCAGGAATAACGGTGCTGCGCACGGCTGTGGGTTATGGGCAAAGCTATCGCTCCATCAGTGTGGACTGGATGATGGAACTGGCTCCTCAAATGATCATGGTTTTGATCGCAATTGATCAATTGGAGGCGATCGCCCGCTACATACCGCGTGTTCAGGCCCTCGTTGAATATGGACTAGCTGTCAAGGAACCCGTTACCGTCGTGCATCATGCTCCAGTATTGTCCGATAAGCTAGCCCAACCCACGCAGCAATTTACACCATTCACAGATCAGGAGAATCCGATGACAGACTTTGAGCGGCTAACTATTTATGTCGGTGAATCTGAACAGTGGCAAGGCAAGCCTGTACACTTGGCACTTGTGGAAGAAGCGCGCCGCCACCGATTAGTGGGAGCAACCGTTGTGCGCGGCATGACTGGATATGGCAGACATAGCCATGAGCGCATTATGTTTTTGGGGATTATTGAGCTTTCCTCTGATTTACCGATGGTCATCACTATAATTGATCAGACCGACAAGATTGAGCAGTTTTTACCACTCGTTCAAAACATGGTGGGAGGAGGAATTGTAGTACGCGATGCAATCAATGTTGTTCACCGTACACCCGTCAAATAAGATGCCCTCTCTATCAAAATGAGCTGGGACAATTGACTCCAGTGGCGATCGCCCCTGCTTCAGAAGTGAAGAGTTTTGTCCTGTACTTAGGTCTCTGAATAATCTATCAAATGTGAAAAACGAAATTTTAAATTAATTTTTATCCCATCCCATCGTCTATAGGGTTGCATAAAGATTAACCTCATAGCCTGGAAAGCGAACGATGCTGAATGGAATCCTATTTGCTCTGTTTGCAGCATTGCTAGGAGTAGTGCCGTGTTTTTGGGGACATCGTCTGTTGTATGCCTCATGCTGCCCGTTTGGTCATTCTTTGGTGGCCTTTGGTTGGGCGCAAAGGGAGTCAATCTGCTGTTTGGAGGTGGATTTTTAGCGACTTCTACGGGACTCACAATCGGTCTGGGGCTGGGCATTCTGTTAGCAATCTTCTCCTGGCAGTTCTATGAACTGGGAGTAGCATTCTTGGGGGCAGTGATTGGGGCCTGATTGGGTTATGGTGTGATGAATTGGTTAGTCTTTAAACGGGGTAGTACTGTACCCGTTTTAGTGGCTCTCATTTGTGGTCTGGTGCTGGAGGGGTAACGCTGGTACGTCACTGGCAACAATATGTGGTGATAGGTACATCGGCGATCGCGGGAGCTAATGCACTGAATTAGCGGATACTCCCCAGGAAGCACAGGGGGCAAAACAGGTGTTAACGGCTGCCGCTCTAACCTATGTAGGAGCAGCCATCACCTCAATTATGCAATTGCTGTACTACATTAGCCTGGTACAGCGTAGCCGACGGTCATCATAATAGTTCCGTTATGACTGAGCCCTTTTAAAATGGTTTTTGGCGATCGCTCAACAATTCGGCGCTCTTGCCCTTCCTATTTTGCCTGTGGCTAGGCGATCGCGCAACTCATTGGAAAATTAATCAACTCATTGGAAAATTAATCCGGTACTGCTCTTTTTTGCCCCTTCCATTACCTCCATTACCTGCTAAAACAGAGAAGCCTGATAACTCAGATCAAAGTTAAGCTAGGAGGTAAGTCGGTTGAGTTGGATGCAAGGATGGCAACGCTCGTGGAGACAGCAGTACTGGTTAGCCTGGTTTTTGGTAGGTCTGATCTTGGTGCTGAGTCCAATCCTGACGGTAAACGCATTTCTGCAACCACCCACAGCGATCGCCCAGATGCCTGGTTTGCCGTCTCCCAGTACGCCTCAATTGCCTCTGGGGGTACAACGATCGGGCCTGGTTGAATCGGCCCCAGTGCTCCTGGACGGTAAAGAGTTATTCAAAATTGCGTCGCCAACAGTCTTGAATCGGGCCGAACCGGGCCAACAGGTGCCGGTAGAAGTGCGGGCACGTCAAATTGAAATGAACCTTGCCCAGTTGCTAGCTCCTAATCCCGTAGTGGAACGGTCAGCGTCCTATTCGACCCTGCTAGATCCTAAAACAACGGAAGTACTGATCGAAAATCTCAATAGCCAACCTGTATTGCTTGTCAGGGATGCACATCTGGCTGAACCACGTGTACTGTTAACCGTAACAGATGCCGATGCCCAATATTACGCAACAACCAAGGCGGAACTGGCTCAACGCTGGCAGGCAACCCTGCAGCAGGAACTCCGTCAGGCTTTAGAGAGTCGTCAACCGGGAGCCAGGAAAGAACGCCTCAATCAGGTCGTCATTTCCCTGGCGGCAATGGTGGCAGCAACTCTAGTACTGTTTGGGGTTTGGAAGGTGTTGGGATGGCGCAGGCGACTTTTAGAGCAGCGACAAAGGGCTGAAGCGACTACCTCTACCATAAGTGCTCCGCTGGACAGTTCTGCTGCTGCGATCGCCCTTCAGGCGGCAGAAGCAGAAGAGAGAGGTTTGCAATTCCTGGAAATTTTGCGGGAGCAGTTGAGTCTGCAGCGTCGTCTGCGAATTCTGGATTTTCTCAGGTGGCTGTTTTTTTGGGCGATTATTTTTGTCTGGGTCAGCGGCATTGCCAATATTCTCTCCTGGTTCCCGGAAACACGGCGATTTGCTACGGTGCTGGGGTCAATTCCCTCAGTGATTCTGGTAGCCTGGTTTTTTGCTGGGTTGGTCGATCGCTTAATTCATCTAGGAGTAGATCGATTTGCCAAGGCCTGGGAACTCAATTCCAGCAGTACAGAAAATTCTCAACGGCGATCGCTGCGGATTTCGACCTTGGTGGCGGTAGTGAAGGGACTGACTACCCTGTTGGTTTATATTACGGCGTTGATGTGGGTGCTGCAATCTCTGAATGTTGCTCCCATTTCAGTACTGGCGTTAGGAACAGTCTTAGCCGTGGCTGCCTCGTTTGCAACTCAAAATATCATCAAAGATTTCGTCAACGGATTTTTGATTTTACTGGAAGATCAGTATGCGATTGGAGACTTCATTAAAGTCAATAATGTATCAGGTCGCGTTGAGAGTTTGAACTTACGAGTGACACAGATTCGCAATGATACTGGACATTTAATTACGATTCCCAATAGTCAGATTGCCCAGGTCGAGAATATGACCCGTAGTTGGTCACGTTGTGATTTTCAAATTGAAGTCGCCTACAATACGGATGTGAATCTCGCCCTGGAGGTGATTCGCCAGGTTGCAGATGAGTTAGCCTTCGATCCGGAGTGGGGAAAATTCATTCTGGATACAACAGAAGTGCTGGGAGTAGAACAACTGTCCCATAGTGGCATTCTGATTCGCCTCTGGATTAAAACCCTACCGATGAAACAATGGCCCGTTGCCCGTGAATTTCGTCGCCGCATCAAAATTGCTTTTGACAAGCAGGGAATTGCGATCGGGATGCCCCAACAATCACTCTTAGGGCCACTTATAGAGCGGACAGATAAAAATTGATGCACCCTTGCCACACTGTTACTCGAATGCTCCGCCCTGTCAATCAGCAATAATGTATCAATAGCAGACATAGATAACACAACAACCGTGAGCACCAGTCCGAGAACACAGTCAAATGCCGTGACGAACATACCAGTTCGATCGCACCACTTCTCGGCCATCCTGCCGACAATCCCCACGATTCTTACCGCCAGTGCTACCGACTTACTGGCAGTCTTGCAGACTCATGTAGAAGCGGCTGGATTACGTGCCGTGACCCAGGCTGGGGCCACCTTCCAACCCCAGGGAGTTTCTGTCGTCCTGATTTTAGAAGAATCCCATGTCGCTCTACACATCTGGACAAAGTGCCGCAAGGCCACCGTTGACATTCATGTTTTTGACTCCAGCCTGGATAATTTTACTAAGGCAAAATTTTTGGCAGAGCGGCTCACAGCCTGGATTGCAGGGAACAATCGCCCCAGATGGCACTATTGGTGTATTGAAGGCTAAGATTGGTGCAGTTTTTTGAGCAACGGCAATGGCTGTCACTGAGGAGACTCTCCGATAACTACAACCAGGCGATGTGATTTACTATCACGGGGTGCAATGGCGCGTGAAAGATGTCAGTCATTACCGCGATCCCGATGGCTATGAAACGGAGGAATGGTTGCTGAAATCGCCACTCAGTAAAGAATATTATCTGCTGCGCGAAGTAGACCCGGAAAATCCGAGCGCAGAGGTCAACTGGTATATTGCTGAGCAATTGCGCAATCCGGCGATTTATGAACCGGGCAGTTCGCGAGATTTATTAACCTCCCTGGCCTACGAGATGCGATCGGGCCAAGAACCCTATCCTCAACTGCAAACCCTGAATCGGATTTACATCTTTGAGTCGAAAACAGAAGGTACTTACGAGTCAGAAGACGGCTCCGAATATCGGATTTCTGGGATTATTGGGATGCAGCTCACCTGTGGAATTTAGCCCTGGAAGCCTGGAGCGATTCCAGCTTATCGGTTTACTCCACGCGCAAAGTGCAGCCAGCAGATTTTTCGCAACCGCAACCGCGCCATCAGACAGGAGCAGATTCCACGCATCAGGGGGCAGGAGGCTATGCAGCCGCCAATCACCGCATCACCGGATTCCGGCAAACTCCTTCAGGCAGTTACCTGTTTGGGCTGTATATCCCCAGAGAGCAGCAGTTTGTCCTGGCCTGTGTGCTGCTATTCTTTGGACTGGTCTTGATGATGTCTGGGATTTGAACTGGATTCCAGCAGAGCCCGGCTGTGGCCCTGAATCAAGTTTGGCTACCGATGTTTGAACCCTTCCTACGCTGATGACAAACTCCCTCTTTATCGAACACCATGCCCACGGACTCGCGTTTTATATCAACGGCGATTTGCAATTTGATTCGGCAGATGAAGCCATCTATCACGAACATCTGGTGCTACCTGCGATTGCCCTGGCCAGCCAACGGTTTCCAGACACCCCCCTGCGAGTTCTGATTGGTGGCGGTGGGGATGGTTTGGCGGCGCGGGATGCCCTGCGGTTCTCTCAGGTCAGCGACATTACCCTGGTAGACTATGACCCGGCAGTCCTGGAACTGGGTAGAACGGTGTTTCAGCCTTACAACCGGGGGAGTTTGCTGCCAGCACCGGATGCCCCCCTGGGTGGTAGTCGGGTGACGGTGTTTACTCAGGAAGCCTTTGAATTTATCGGTGCCCTGCCGGATGCCTACTATCACGTCGTCATCTGCGATTTTACCTGTCCCACCCGTCCTGCCGAAACGCAAGTATACAGTCGGGAATAGTATGCCGAAATCAAACGAGTGCTGGTGCCAGGAGGAATTCTGGCGATCAATGCAGTGTCCCCGGAACATACCACGATCGCCTTCTGGTGCCTTTATCAAACCCTGTTAGGGGCAGGCTTAGCGGCCAAACCGATGCGGCTGCCGATTCCCTCCTTTGATCGCCATGAGTATGGGGATTGGGGTTTCTTTCTGGCCTCCCCACACCCGATCGCTGCAGCGGAATTAGGGACATTATCCTTTCCGCCTGACCTGCAAGCGCTGCAACCCGATTCCTGGCAGGAAACCTTTCGTTTTCCCGCGGCCCTGGCCCACGATCGACATCAGGTTTGCATGCATACGCTGGAGTCGCCCCAGTTATTCTATTACCTGATGAATTTCAACAAATTCTTTGCCGATGCCTCGTCGGATCCGGCGTTGTCAATGCAAGCCCCAACTGAAGCCACAACCAGAGAAGATTGGATCGATTTTTTAGAGATTGAGGAACCAGGAACAGGATTGATCGGTGTGGGCGATCGCTTGCAATTAGAAACCCTGGCCCAATCTTGGTTGACTCAGTTGGAACAGGCCCGTCATTCCCCTGCCGTGCTGTGCAACCAGGTCGAACTGCTGCCGGTGCACCACGCCTATCACACCCCCTAAATGACGCGAGAATGGTTAGGCCATCTGCGGCACCTGTTGAGTGAAATTGATGGTAAACAGTTCCTATCCAGTCTACTGGAGCGAGCACAGGAACTACCTCCCAGCCTGGTGCGCGACTTGAAACAACTGATTGAGAAATTGCGGACGGGCCAGCCGATTGTCCAGATTTCACCAGAAACCGCTGAGTTGATCACCCTGCTTTCCATGATGCTGATCACGGCTAATCTGATTACTCCTGATGCCGTATTTGCCAAGGGCTATTCTGCCGGTTTCAGATCAGGTGATTCTGGCAGCACTTACTACGGCAGCGATTATTATGGCGCGTCTGGCGAACCCGGATTTGGGTGGATCGGCTTTATCATGATGCTGCTGGGTGGTTACTGGATGGCGCATTTATTGAGGCGAAAAGATGACTGATGTTTCCCCCGACCGTCCCCTCGAGGCTACCGCCGAGCCGCTGCTGATTCGCCCCCTGGCAGAGAATGAGCGATCGCACTGGGATGACTTTGTGCGATCGCAACAGGGATGTTTTATGCAATCTTGGGCCTGGGCAGACTTCAAACAATTGGAAGGTTATCGTACCTTTCGCTATGGCATTTTTGCCAGCGATCGCCTTGTAGGAGGTAGCCTCTTCTATTTTTATCCCCATACCCACACGGCCAATTTACTCTTTGCACCGGGCGCACCCTTACTGCTCCCCGGATTTGAGTCTGCTGGCATGGCTCTGTTGCTCCAGCAGGCCAAAAAACTGGCGGCAGAACAGGGAGCGATCGCCTTCCGCATCGAACCCTTGCTCTCCGTAAAACCAGCCTACTTAGCTGACTTTGTGCGGGCACCTGTAGATTTACTTCCCAGTGAAACCCTGCTGATTGATCTGCGCCCCTCTCCATCCGATATACTGGCCGCCATGAAACCTAAGGGCCGCTATAATATCCGTCTCAGTCAGCGTCATGGGGTCATTACGCACTTCACCACCGATGCCGCTGCCATCCCCACCTTTTATGACCTGTTCTGGGCAACCTCCCAGCGACAAGATTTTTTTGCTGAACCCTATGGCTTTTTTA
>NZ_JBRAGO010000068.1:0-24903 GCF_052746595.1 Leptodesmis sp. | reverse complement strand
GTCCCGTAACATCCGTTTAGAATCCCCGCGCATTCACGCCGGGGAGTAGTCAATACCCGTGTAGTGGTGGCTTAAAGCTGGTCGAGCTTTTTCTTCAAGTCTTCTAATTCCGCATCCACTGCTTCTGTCGAGGCTTTAGAAGGAGTTTCAGGGCTGACTGTACCCGGTAATTGCGCTTGATTTTGGGGGGTTCCACCCAGAAGTTGAGCTTTCATCGCTGCCAGTTCGTCATCCACATCACTCCCCGATTCCAGCATCGCAAACTGAGCCTCTAAGCTGCTGCCTGCCAACTCAGCCGCTGCCTGAGATCGAGCTTCCATCTGCAGTACCTTTTCTTCCATGCGGTCAAAGGCGGCCATCGCACTGCCCGTACTCATATTGCCAACCACCCTTTGCAACTGCTCGTTAGCTTTGGCAGCACTGGCCCGTGCCTTGAGCATATCTTTCTTAGTCTTCGCTTCAGAAATTTTACCCTCCAACGCAATCAGGTTACGTTTCAGGGTATCAACCATTGTATTTTGTTGTTCCAGTTGGGTTTGCAAAGCTGCTGCTGTCTCGGAATGAGTCTTTTTGCGAACCAGGGCTTCCCGTGCGAGATTCTCATCGCCTTTCTGCAAGGCCAGTTGTGCCCGTTGCTGCCAGTTGTTCGCTTCGGTCTGGGCCTGGTTGTATTGTTGCTGGGTGCGCTTCTGGCTGGCGATCGCGCTGGCTACGGCCTGACGCATTTGCACCAGGTCTTCCTGCATGTCAATAATCGTTTGGTCCAAAATCTTTTCGGGGTCTTCAGCCTTACTAACCAGATCATTGAGGTTAGCTCGGACAACCCGACTCACACGGTCAAACAATCCCATGACTCGCTTTCCTTAATTTCAAAGACGCATTATGTCCAGTTTAGAAACTTCAGGGTGCAATCGCCCAATTTCATAAAATTTTTTTAGGCAGGCCAGAAGCCAGGAAGCAGCAGTAGCTCTGATTAGTACTACTCAGTTTTGTAAGCTTGCGGCCACTTCTAGCTTGGGACGCAATTGCTCAATGTAATCTGGCCAACCAATAAGAATCGATTGCGTATGAGCCAAAGTCTCAGGGTCGATCGCATCTGGAGAAAAGCGAATCGGCTCACCTTCCAAACTGCAACAGATTAGACCTGCCGCTTTTGCCAGAGCCAATGGTCCGGTTGTATCCCAAAGTTTCACCCGGCCGTTGAAGTAAAGATACAGTCCGGCCCGCCCACATACGACTTCCATCACTTTCAAGCCAAAACTGCCGATCGAATAAAATTGCACTCCCGGAATTTGTTGAGCGATCGCGGCTCCATAGCGGGTCTGATCGCGATGCCCAATCACAATCGGACAAAATTCTGTTGAGGGAGGAGCGGGTTGAATGATAGATAGGGCTTCAGGTGGCCGATCGCCCACGCTTTCAAATACTCCCCAATCCAGACCACCAAAATACATCCGATCTTGGGTGGGGGCATAAATCCACCCTGCCGTGGGTTGATACTTCTCCAGTAAGCCAACCATTACAGCATAGTTCCGCTTACCCCAGATAAAGTCTTCTGTGCCATCCAGCGGATCAATACACCATAGGCGGGAGTAGTCATCATAGAACTGCTGACGCGATCGACTATCTTCCTCAGTAATCACACCATCTGCTGGAAACAGGTTGGAAAAAGCCACTGAAAGCTGTCGATCCAATATTGCATCAATGTTTGTCACATAGTCTTCAGGCCCCTTTTCCACAATTTCAAAGGGGGCGGCGGCCATCTGCTCTGCCTGTAAACCACACTGACGAACAATCTGTTGAATTTGCCGAGCTAATTCTGGAGTAATCCGTTCCATGCCCCTTAGCTTATTACAAAGAGGATAGATTTATCTGTTGTGCTTTCAGGAAATCCAAGCATCTAGATAAACCTGCCCTCTTGAGGATGGCGAATCAAAAAACGGACTAACCAGGGTTGGGTTAGCCCGCTAGTTTGGGAACGCGTGGGAATACTACTTTTGCACCACCAGCTTAACGTTAGCGTTTTGCAAACCAGGGCGCTTAACTTCAGCCAGAGTCTTGTTCACAGCGTACTTCTGGTTGATGGAGTTAATCAGCTCGGTTTGGTTGTGGCGCTTAGCAACACCCCACAGGTCAGCAATCAGGTCAAAGGATCCATCTGCGTTACGAGACCAGCCAAGATCGTATTCGCCTTCCAGAACAGCAACGATGTCAGCGCGAACACGTTGGCCATTGTAGCCACGAACATCAGCTTCGGTCTTCACACTGATGCCCAGATCACGCAGAGAAGACTTCAGGATTTCAGCGTCAGTGATCTTGGTGCGCAGAGTGCTAAAGTGAGACATTTGGGTTTCCTCCTGATAGAGAGTTGAGAACAACGTTTTGAAGTTAGCTGCCAATAACAGTTTGCTATCGGCTTTTTTGTGAGACTGCTAGCATACTGCTAGCCTTTCATCCTGTTGGGAGCAGGAGAAAGCCTTTAGAATTCGAGTCGCTGATATTCAGCAACCGAAGACGCAGCGGGTCTTGCCCGTTGACGTGCCCAATCGCGCAGGGCTGCCACTTGTTCACTCATAGTCTTGGACAAGGGCTGAGTTGCCTTGACCGCTGCAATAATATCGAGCTGGGTAAATTCCCGGTCTTGAGCGAAGGCATCATACATGGCTGCCACCAATGCCTGCTCAATTTCTGCACCAGAGAATCCATCACTTACATTTGCCAACTGATCGAGGTCGAACCGGGATGTATCCCGCTTGCGCTTCGACAGATGGATACGAAAAATATCTTGTCGCTCTTCCGCATTTGGCAAATCGACAAAGAATAACTCATCAAATCGTCCTTTCCGTAGAAATTCTCCTGGCAACCGTTCGACTCGGTTCGCAGTCGCCATCACAAATACGGGAGAAGTTTTTTCTTGCATCCAGGTCAGAAATGAACCAAAGATCCGGCTGGACGTTCCACCATCGGAGTCCGCTGAGCCAGCACTGCCAGCAAAAGCCTTGTCCAACTCATCAATGAAGAGAATGGCTGGGGAGATGGATTCAGCCGTCTTTAGGGCGTTGCGAAGATTAGCTTCAGAGCGACCGACCATAGACCCGTCATACACTCGGCCCATATCCAACCGCAGCAAAGGCAAGCCCCACAGCCGAGACGTGGTTTTGGCAATCAAAGACTTACCACATCCAGGGACACCCAGAATCAGCATCCCTTTGGGTTGGGGTAAGCCATATTCTCTGGCCCGTTCGGTGAAAGCATTAGAGCGTTGCCGCAGCCACCGTTTTAACTCTTCCAGGCCGCCCACCGAATCTATAGTTTCGTCCTCTTCGATGTATTCGAGAATACCATTGCGCCGGATAAGCTGTTTCTTTTCCGATAGAACGATATCTACTTCTGCTTCAGTCAGCCGACCTGCGGTAACCTGAGCCTTACGATAAACTTTTTCTGCTTCATCCCGCGTTAACCCCAGAGCCGCTTTTAGCAACTTTTCACGGGTTTCTGTGGTAATTCGGCGGCTGCGGTTCAGATCAAGCTGCTGAGATAGAACTTGATTCAGTTCAGCCATATCAGGCATAGCAAAGTCGATGACAGCAACGTCTTTTTCCAGTTCAATCGGCACCTGCTGCACTGGAGACATCATAATGATTGCCTTCTGGGTGCCTCTGAAGCTAGCGATTGCATCCCGCAACCACCGAGTCACAGCTGGGGAGTCCACGAAGGGGTGCAAATCTTTGAACACAAACAACCCTGGGTCTCGCTGACGAATTACCCATTCAATCGCGGCCTCCGGGGAGACGGTATTGTGCTGAGTAACATTTCTAGGTTGACCATACTCAACAATCCCATGGGTCACAGTCCAGATAAACATGCGTCGCTGGGGTTTACCTTGTTGGGCGATCGCCGCAATGGCTTGCTCAGCCCGCTCTTCCTCAGAGGTAACTAGATAAATCAGAGGATACTGAGCCCGAATTAAAACGCTGAGTTCTTCTTGCATAACACCAACCCAACTACAGTAATTGCAGATGCCAACCCAACTAGGTTGCCAGGTTATTCATCTCAGTAACGCAACTAAACAAAGAGAGACTCAGAAACTAAATCAAACCAAACCGCTAGACCGCTAGCAGGGAACTAGCTCCCCTTCACCTTGTGAGTCAGCACCGGCTGGCCTCGATTCAATCGGTAGACTTTCTTCAATCAGAACACTCGATTGAGTGCTTAGGGTAACCATTTCACCGTCCCGAAGAACTACATGAGCCGAACAGTTTGGACAACTGTATACCCGATGAACTTGACCATGAGACTCTTCATATTGATCGACAATCTCAGGGTGAGCTAGGTAAAACCCAATCGCTCGCTGAGTAATATCTGTCATCGTCTCAGAATCGATCGCCGCCCTTATCTTTAGCTGTTTATGCAGATCTTGTGGCAGGTACAGCGTTACTTTTTGCTTATCTTCCTTTAACTTGTCTTGCATATTACTCTCAGTCTGTGTACCCGGGTATGGATTACAGCATATCTACCCCCTTTTAAGCTGTCAAGACAGCTAACCGTCTTACCGTCAATATTGTTACTTTTATTTACATTTCGTCTTCTGCCATCCCTACGCAATATCTGGTGGAAGCCTAGGGGCGGTGGTCTGATGCCGCAGTTGGGTCTGAATGAGAGTCTGTAAATCGGCTCGCTGAATTTCTGTACCGATGGTAGTGTTACCAGGAACTTCAAAAAAGATTACGCTGTCTACTGTATCCATTGCTGCCATTTGGAACAGAATGTGCGTTACTGGAAGAGGGAGCGCAATCATTTGAGGGTCTTGCATCGGGTAAGGGCCACTGGATACATCCTTAAGGGTGGGGTAAGCGTAAATAATCTGCTTTTGTATATCAGGGTGCGCTTCGTGACTTAGTAGCGTGACGGCCCAACTCCCGTCCAAGGTTTGTGCAACATAATATTGCAAATGGCGCAGTCGTCCTGCTAGTTCTTTCAATACAGGGGCGATCGCCGCTACCAGCATTGGAGTTGTACCATCCTGGGGTGCGTGATCTATCAGGTCTTTAATTTGGGCATCTAAACTCATGGCGATCGTCCATCTTGGTATTACAAACCTGCTATTTCTAAACCAAGTCCAGCTAGAGAACGGTCGTTTTCCCATCACAGAAAATCCGGTTCTGGACTTGGACAAGGTTTAAGTAGAAAAGTTTAGTGTTGAACTAATTTGCTACAGACGCTGCAAAGCAGCCATTGCCAAAATTGAACAA
Organism: Leptodesmis sp.; assembly: GCF_052746595.1. Classification (NCBI taxonomy): domain Bacteria; kingdom Bacillati; phylum Cyanobacteriota; class Cyanophyceae; order Leptolyngbyales; family Leptolyngbyaceae; genus Leptodesmis; species Leptodesmis sp. The sequence continues at coordinate 19,651 of NZ_JBRAGO010000068.1, read as the reverse complement.
CACCATTGGCTATTTATCATTGTCAACCATTGGATAGTTTTGTTATGGGGGAACTCTGCCAGGACGTGGAGGCAATTTTTCAACTACTGTTGAGCGAACTCAGGCTGGCGACCAATGCCTCTGAGCAAACCTGTCTAGCCGTGGCAGAGCGTTTAGCCAAGGAAGTACTACGCATTTGTGCCGAAAGTAAACGTATTCAAGCTTCTGGAGATACGGAATCCTGGGGCCTAACTTTAGCTAAACATCGCCTTCAGCAATGCGTCCATTATTTTAAGTTGGGTGAGAGAAGTGGACTCACCGATCTAGCCAGTACCCTCAGTGCTGTTGTCTATCGTTATATCACTCCCCCTCAAACGCCATCCAATTATCAAGCTCGCCTGCCACTAATTGCCGACTTTCTCCAGGGGTTTTACGTAGAAGCATTAAATGCGTTTCGCCGAGAAAATCACATGGCGCAGACCTATACTCCCAAAACGCAACTGGAAATTGCAGAGTATCTAGCTTTTACAGAGCGCTACGCCAAACGGCGGATCCCTCTGCCGGGGCACCGAACTCAGCAATTAATTATTTTGCGTGCTCAAACTTTCTCGCAGCAGCAGCCTGTGGAAACGCCAGTAGACATTGAACAAGCTACTGAAGGTATGAACGGAGAAGGAGAATCAGCCTGGAATGCTGCATCAATGCAGCAGGTTCGAGAACAGATGGTGGCCCAAGAAGCCGAGCCAGCAGAGGATACCTTACGTCAGACGGTCATTTCTGAGTTGATTGATTATCTGGATAAGCACAATCAGAGTGACTGTGCTGACTATTTTGTATTACGTCTGCAGGATTTACCAGCCAGCGAGATTGAAACCATCATGGGGTTAACGGCTCGTCAGCGAGATTACCTGCAACAACGCTTTAGATATCATTTAATTCGGTTTGCTCTTTCCCATCGTTGGGAATTAGTTCATCAATGGTTAGAAGCAGATCTAGAGCGCAATTTAGGTCTGACTTCTCAGCAGTGGCAAGCCTTTTTGACCCGACTGACACCTCAACAGCAGCAGTTATTAAACCTGAAACAGCAAAAACACCCTGACGAAAACATTGCTCAAACCCTGGGTTGTACGTTGAACCAACTCCAAAAACTATGGTTCAAACTGCTAGAGTTAGCCTGGGAGATTCGTAATTTAGGAAATTTGTAAGGATTTAGTGTCCGGATGCGAGATGTCTACCCATGAATAGGAATTTGTATTATGAATCGTGACCCAGAGGACATTCAGAAACAGATACTAGCCCTCTTACAAGACTTGTTGCCAATGGCTTCCAGCGTTGACGCTGAAGCAATTAGTCGGTCTTTGGGCGGGACTACATCAGACACGTCTACCTCTTTAGAGCCACCATCCCCATTACCGCCTCGAACCATTAACAATGCATCCTCTGGTTTCTCTGGGTCAAATCGCCCTTCTCAAAAAGAGGCTCTCTTTAAGCTTGGAGATGTACCTGCTGTGCAAGACCGTTATCATGCTCTGTTGAAAAATCGGTTACAAAGTGAGATTGAAAAAAATCCTCCCTTGTTCCCCTGGGAAACCGAACAATACGCCTACGAAACAGATTGGATCTGGAGCCATCAGCTAAAAAATATCCAACTCCCCGTTCAAGTTCCTGGCGATTTATTGGCAAAATTGCTGGAACGTTGCCAGCAACTTGCCCAATCCTCTCTAAAGGAGGGAGCTAAACTAGTACAGGCCGTGGAAGGGTTGTTTCCTGGCCAGCCTGAAGCTCTGAATCATTTGGCTGGTTTGGTAATGACCTCTCCTGTTCGTTCTGGAGCTACAACTGCTCCTCCTGCTGGAGCCAATTTTCCGAGTAGCTATGAAACAGCGGCTCACGCTCAAAAAATGGTGTTGTCGCTGCTGGCTGCCCGTGAAATCTTAAATGCCTTAACTCTGACTGTGAGTCCCTACCGTCCGGTGGCAGAACGCCAGTGGGAAAGTCATTTCGGGACAGTGCGGCTGAAGGCGAGTTATGATGCCCAATCTCCTGCCAGCATTCGCTTACAAGTCGCCCTTCCCTGTGATGGCCAATTGTCATTACAGGATGCTGAGTTTAATTTAGTCGGCCACCGATCGACCGCAGGCTATCTCGGTATGGAATTAGTGGAACCGCAGCTTGGTCAGGCTTATACCTTAAAGGTGGTGCTGTCGGATCAGGCTGAGTCACCCCTAACCTTTACGGTACGTCTGCAAGAGGAATAGTACAACGGGCCTGTGGGGCTGCTGAGTGCAGTGGGTAGGATAGGGAAGTTGGTTTGCTTAATCGGGATTACCCATGTCTAGCTCGTCTGCCCCTGTCTGGTTGCGATCGCTACCTTTGATTAGCCCTCTCTGGGAAAGGCTTGCGTCTCAGCCCCTACCAAAAACAGAGGAATCCATACTGCTGCGGGTGCTGACCCAGGCGATGGTAATTGTGGGGATTATCGCTACCGATGTGGCGGCTGAAACTCAAACGAGTTTATGGGCCATTCCCTTAAGCATCGCAGGAGCTTATTGGAGTTGGTCGCACCGGCATCAGCGTAATATTTCCACCAAGTTTTGCATTGCGATCGGGATGTTAATTGCCCTGGGTGCTTTTTTACTGGGCCTGCGGGAACAACTCAACGATACTCGCCTGGTACTGGCCGAGTTGCTGGTGCAGTTGCTGGTGCTGCATAGCTTCCACATGCCGCGCCGTCAGGATCTGGGTTACTCAATGGTAATTGGACTGATCCTGATTGGAGTGGCTAGTACCTTGAGTCAGACGATGATTTTTGGTCTGGTATTGCTGGCTTTCCTGGTGATCGCCCTACCAGTTCTGGTGCTGGATTATCGTTCGCGGCTGGACTTGAGACAGGTGCGGGGACGATCGCCCTTCCGTCAACCCGGTTTGTCTCCCCGTCGATTAGCCACCTTTTTGGTGATCATTCTGGCGTTGGGGTTAACCATTTTCCTATTTATGCCCCGGCTTCCGGGCTACCAGTTACGCACCTTTCCGGTCAGTTCCCAGGTTAATCAAAGCTTCGAGAATAACCGCCAAATTATTAATCCTGGTTATGTCAGAAATGGCAACCTGGCTGGAAATTCTGAGGCAGGGATCGGACGGGGACAAGCTTCAGGGCCAGGAGAACTGGATAAAACGTTTTATTACGGGTTCAATACCCGGATCAATCAAAATTTGCGGGGTCAAATGCAGCCCAAAGTGGTGCTGCGGGTGCGATCGCAAGCACAAGGATTTTGGCGGGTGCTGGCCTTTGATCGGTATTTGGGCCAGGGATGGGAGATTTCTCGCAATGAGCAAACCCGTACTCTGAATCGACCCGGTTGGTCTTATCAATTCTTCTTACCCCGACCGATCACGATCAACAAAACGAAGGAAGTGATTCAGACCTACACCGTGGTGTCTGAACTACCCAACCTGATTCCAGCCCTCACCCAGCCCAAAGAACTGTTTTTTCCCACCCCTCAAGTGGCTCTGGACACGGAAGGAAGTCTGCGATCGCCTCTGGGCTTGCCAGAAGGACTCACCTATACCGTAATTTCTGAAGTGCCTTATCGCGATCGTACACGCCTGCAAACGGCTTCCAGAAGTTACAACAAAGAGATTCGAGAGGTTTATCTGCAGGTGCCAGATGCAATCCGGGAGCGAGTCCGCAAGCGCACCGAAGAACTCCTGGCCACTTCTCCCCGTCCGATTATCAGTGTGTATGAAAAAGCGTTGTTTTTGACCCAGGCTTTGAAGCAACAGTACTCGGTACAGCCGGATCTGCCCTACCTCAATCCAAAGGAGGATCTGGTCGAAGCATTTCTCTTCAAATACAAAGGGGGCTATCCAGATCACTTTTCTACGACCCTGACCATCATGCTGCGATCGATCGGCATTCCAGCCCGTTTGGTCGCCGGATATGGCTCTGGGGAGTTCAATCCTTTCACTGGGCTGTATGAAGTTAAGAACACCGATGCCTATGCAATGACTGAAGTTTACTTTCCTAAATTTGGGTGGTTTGCCTTCGATCCGCTGCCCGGTCATGAGCTAATTCCGCCTTCGATCGAAGAAGATCAGACCTTCAGCGTGGTGCAGCAGTTTTGGAAGTGGGTGGCAGGCTGGTTGCCTTCTCCGGTTACAGGATTCCTAGGACGATTTTCCGGGACGATGATTGGCTGGATAGTGGGCATTACATCCTGGCTAGTGGGAATGTTCTCTCAAGGCTGGGTGGGACTATTTGCAGCCTTATTAACTGGAGTCGGGTTAGGATTTCTAGGCTGGCTGTCCTGGCGAGGGTGGCGGAGTTGGCGGTATCGGCGCTGGTTGGCAAGTTTGCCCCCCATGGAAAGGCTGTATCGACAAATGCTGGATTGGTTGGCTCAGCAAGGAATTGGCAAACACATGGCCCAAACCCCCCTGGAATACGTTCACCAGATCCGCCTGACCCAACCAACGGAACGCGCTACGCTCGTTGAGCAGATTTCTCAAGCTTATGTGTGCTGGCGTTATGGAGGGAAGACTCCTGATCTTCATGAACTGCATCGCTCCTGGAAGAGCCTAAGAAAATCCTCGTTCAAGCGAACTCGATAACTTAAGAAACTGGTTTTCTAGACGACCTACCCCCCAATAGACGAATCCCTCCAGCGTGCTGGAGGGACTTAACTTGTAATGGTGTGCAAGCTGAAAACATTTGCTCCATTGGTTCTGGAGCAGTTGAATCGAGCATCAAGCAGATTGACTGTCGCTTGCAAATCTCCGGAGCGCGATGGAAACGGGAGCATATCCCCAGAGTTTTGGCTCACCGCTGTGCTTATCTCAATAATCAGTTATGAATTTTCTCTCTAGAAGGTGACAAACAAAATTATTCCAGAACCAGAGTTTCTCTTAGAGGGCGTTTAAAAGTATCTGGTGGTGAAAACCGCGACTACACCCACCCTGTCTGCCGATGCAGACTTAAAAAATTAAGGTTTTCAGTAACCTACATCGGCAGGTTTTCTGCCTATAGTTGCGACTTCAGGCACCAGAGTGACAAAGAGACAGGCTTTTAAAACATCCTCTTAGGCAAGCCTTCAGATTTTTGGCTGGACGTGGTTTAGAAAATATCTGCTGGATCCGCCTCCTGGACTTTACGAACAGCGATCGCGCCTGAAATCACGCACATCACTACTGCCAGAACAAAAACCAGGATGGCGCGATCGATCGTCATAGCTATGGGTAAAGAGGTGGCATTCCGAGTCAGGGTGTACAGTCCCATTGCCAGCAACAAGCCAGGAATATAGCCCAAAACCGATAGAATCACGGCTTCCTGAAATACAACCGAAAGCAGATAAAGGTTACGATAACCCATTGCTTTTAACGTGGCGTATTCTGGTAGGTGATCGGTAATGTCGGTATAGAGAATCTGATACACAATGATAGTACCGACTAGAAAGCCGATCGCTGTGCCCAGGGTGAAGATAAAGCCGATCGCCGTGCTACTGCGCCAGTAATTTTGTTCAAACTCGATGAATTCTTGCTTGGACAAGATTTTGACATCCTGAGTCACGTCCTGCAGGTTTTTCCGCATCTCAGTCAGGATAGCCTGTACGTCTGTGCCTGGTTTCAGTTTCACTACCCCGACATCAATCAATCCTTTTTTCCGCTGATTAAATAGGCGTAAGAAATTCAAATCACTGGTAATGATGTTGCCATCCGCACCGAAAGAAGCTCCCAGGTCAAACAGACCACCCACCGTAACTCGTCGTCCGCCAATTTCGGTTTGTACTGGTTTTCCTTCGCTGTACAACTGAGCGATCGGGCCAAACTCCTCTCGTGACTTGCGATCGAACAGAACCACATCCGGAATTTTAATCGGCGACAGATCAGGAACGAGGTCTTTGGTAAATAAGACTTCTGTTGGATCAAAGCCAATCACCAGAATACTGCGGGTGCGTTGGTTCACCGGATTCTTCCAGAGCGCTAATCCCAGGTAAACCGGATTAATGGATTCCACGTTGGGATAGCCTGCTGCCTGATATAACCGCCGTTGCGAAAAACTCCGCATGGCAATCAAAGCAGTGGATTGAGGGCTGATCATAAAAATATCGCCCTGCATATTCTTGTGCAAATTTACTGCGCTATCAAACAACGCATCCTGAAAACCTAGCTGGATAAACATCAGGATCACCGCAAAGCCAATGCCAGCTAAGGCAATGAGCAGTCGGACTTTCTCACGCTGCAGCTGTAACCAGGCCAGGGGAATCGCAAACATTTTTTAGCCACTTATCCCTTTTTAACTAACTGTTTGTCTGGGGTTGAATTTTTACTTTTACCTGCAGGTTTGTTAAGTCTGCTACGCGGCGGCTATCATCCAGGCGGATTTTCACTTCCACAACACGGGCATCGGTATCCGCTGCTGGGTCAGTATTCAGAACATCTTTTTTGCGAATCAACGCACCAACTTGCTCGACTCTACCGGTAATCTCTCCTGGGAAGGCATCACTGGCAATGGTTGCTTTTTGTCCTGGCCTGACCCGTTGTATGTCGGTTTCATAGACTTCTGCGATCGCATACATCTGGTTCGTATTTCCTACTTCAGCTACCCCATCAGTGCCCACTTGCTCCCCAGGACGGGTGTGAATTTTAATCACCTGGCCATTAATGGGAGAACGAACAACAGAGGTTTCCAAATCTGCTTTGGCGCGTTGCAATTTAGCCAATGCTACATTGACGGCCGCTTTCGCTTGTTGTAGGTCAGTCGGTCTAACTTCCGCCAAACTAGATAATGTCTTCACAGCCTGATCATACTCTCGCTTGGCCTGATCCAGCTCACGTGCAGTTGTTTCGAACTTGAGTTGCCGATTTCTCAACTCCAGTTCCGAAATCGCCCCCGACTTAAACAGGGCCTGATACCTTTGGTATTCCCACTTGGCAGTTTCCAACTCTGATTGGAGTCTGGCGATCGAGGCTCTCCGGGCTTCCACCGTTGCAGCCTGGGCCTCAATATCACCACGTTTTGTGCCTGCCTTGACCTGGGCTAGACGACTCTGGGCTTCCTGAACTCCTGCCTGAGCCTCAACCGCTGCAGCCATGAAGCGATCGTACACATCCAGAACAGCAATCACCTGACCTACTTTCACCTGTGCTCTCTCTGGAACCAGCAGACGGGCTACTCGTGGCGCACCAAAAATGGGAGTCACGGCTCCAGAGGTAGAAGGAGCAGCCACCTTAATCACCTCACCTTCTGGTTCCAGGCGACCCAAGGCAGCAATTTCACCCTCCTGAGAAGTTAGATTGCTGGCAGCCGGAGATGTTGATCCAGATGGACTCTGATTAGTTTGGGACGGACGTAGTGCCAGAAATATACCCAGGCCTGCCAAGGTCAAGGCTGACGCAATCAGTACCGCAATCCAGGCACCAGAAGATTTAAATAACTGTCGCTCGCCCAAGGAGTTCCACCCTCTGTCACATCCAATGTTTACAGTCTTTCTGTCGCGACTCTCTTAAGGAGATTAATCTAAGCCTGATCTAAGTCCAGAACTGTAAGTTTTTCTGATCGGAGAACGACCGCTTTCTAGCTGGACTTGGTTTAGTTAGATGAATCCCAGCCTTTAACAGAAATCTTTCGTTAACGATTGTGACACATATTGGCTGAAGCAAAGGGGAGAACTACCTGTGAGCCATCCGAGTGGTTTTAAAGGTAACGTTGGATCCTTCCTGGGTCTGCTCTAAGACCAGCAGCGGGGTTGGTTTAGCTTTTTGATCCCAATGCATATTAACAATTCGTCCCTGAATGGTGGGTTGCCAGATGCCGTTATCCCCGCTTGGACTGAGGAAGGTTTCAATGCAATCAATAATCTGATTAATGGTAACGGAAGTCGGTTGAGTTGGCAGCTTGAAGATTTTGATTTCAATGCGGAATAACACCCGTTTCGTACCTTTGGGCATATCTCCTGGCTCGTACTCCACATCAAAAATTTCATCAATGTGTCGCCCGGTACTGGCAATTCCAATTTCACCCTGATTACCCTGACCTGGCCGCAAAGCTATGCTGATCTTATCTTTGATCTTCACTTTAATCTGGTTCAGGATGGCGAAGTGGAATAACTCTTCTTCCATCCGAATCCGCAGATAATCCAGGTTGAACTCGCGGGAGTGGATCAGGTCGGGGTTGCGTTCCATCTTCCCGATCGTTTCCACCGCAAATTTCAGTTTCTTCTGGAGTTCTCGGTTTTTAAAGGTTTCAAACTTTAGTTGTTTAGCAATTTTATCGGTAGTTTTTTTGGAAAAAACACCCAGACCGACTAACAGTATCAGCAAGGCACCAGAAGCCAGCAACCAGGGTTGGGTGGGACAGACTTCTAGTGGTTTAGGAGCTTCAACCGTTTTAGAGGTTTTAGGTTTAGCTCCATTATTAGTTGCTTGGGCTAGCAGTGGTTCTGGGATAAAGATAGGCAGGGACATAGAATTTTTCTCGAAGGCTTGTTTCATAATGTAGAGTTCCCAAAATTCAACAGGGGCTGTAATAGATGCACCAGAAGTTCAAAAAAGTAGCTGAACAATTTACGTCTTATTCATATTGTGTCCAACGGGCACGCTCACTCCGAGCATCGACATAACACAGGTAAGGATAGCGAATATAGCGACCCAATCCACCCCTCCACCAGGGATTGAGAGTCCAGTATAGTTGGTTCCCGGTCAACCCATGACAATAGAACACGATCGCCAGGCCCAAGGCATGACGTGAGGCGCGTAAAGGATCCGGCACAGCGGACACATCAGCAGGCTGATACCAGCGCACGATCGTCAGGGGACGACCCAGGCGATCGCGGGCCTGTTGTATCAGTGCAGCCATTTGCACGATGGCTTCTACAAGAGGTTGATTGGTAGGCAGGTAAAGCCCTCCCTGAGTTGCCTCTGCCCAGGTAAAACTGCCACCGGGAAGGATGGCAGCCTGGAGTTGCACGCTGTCTACTGTCCAATCAGCAGGATGGGGCAGCCGAGGCAGAGGTAGGGGTGGAGCCAGGGCATCGGGACTATCGCTATGAGCGGCCTCTACTTGCCGATAGTCTGCCAGCAAGGATTGAATGGTTTGCTCTGGGGAAGCTACGCCATACCAGAGTTGGGCCAGGTAAAGCAAAGCCTCTCGCTGAAGTTCTTTATCCAGATAAAGATCGGGGATGTGATGGATGAATTCTGTAAGACCGCGATCGGTTTGGGTGGTGGCATTTTGTAGGTCGGCAGGTTCTGGAGTTGTGCCACTGAATAAATCAGGATTCACACCCAAAGCGACCAGGGCGGCAGGGCGGCTATCCAACTGGTACCAGTGCCGAAACCCTTCTACTAAAGCGTTCCGCTGGGTTCCCTGTCCCTGATAGCGGTGGGGCAATTTCTGAATAAAGGCTATCACAGCAGCATCCAGAGCCGTGGTGTCTGTTGCTGGATCAATCCCTTGTTGCAAGGCGCAGATCGCCGCTTCTCGTGATTCTACTTGCTGCCAGTATTGCACCAGGCTCAGCAACGCTTCTCGCTGATGGGGATAGCCAACATAAACGGATAATGCTTGGCGCAGAAATTGCAGTAGGGTAGTATCGAGGTTGAAGGGGCTAGAACTGGTTGATTTTGAGTGAGTATCAGATAAAAGCGCGATCGCCCGCTCCCGATCATCCAATCCTAACCAGAGCCGCACAAGTTCCAACAAAGCACTGCGTTGATAGGACAAACCCAGATAATGATTGGCAAATTCCTGGGCTACAGACAGCAAAGCTTGATCGAGATAAATCTGATTTTCTGGTGCTCCTGCGGCCTGTAACTCAGCCAACACCTGCTGACTGTAAGTCTGTTGTAAAGCATTAAAATCACAAAGTTCCAACCGTGCAGGCAGGGGATCAGTAGGCGCAGGAATGTACCCTTTGGCCACGATGCGGAGAAAGCGATCGCTGTAGCGCCCCTATTCCCGGTTCCATAGATCGGGTTCCTGCCACCCTTGGGCAATCAGGGAGTAGGTTAGACTCCGAACTGTGTTTGCCCCAAAGTTGACCTGGCCAATCAAGGAATTAACCTGTTCTGGGGAAATTCGATTGGCAGGTACAATTCCCAATCCTATCTCTCCATCTGGCAAGTGAGGTTCCTGATGTACCTGATGGAGAGCCGCCAGAATTGGTTTGTGAATACCTGCTCGGTGAGCGGCTTTTTGAAATAAATCGCTGCGCTGGTCGGGAGAAAGGAGGGGCATGGGTAGACATCCGCGTACACTTAAAACTTAGAACTCAAAACTTTATCACTCTCAACTCTTCCCCCTCCCTATGCCTCTCTCTTTTCTATCTCAGGTTGATATAGATCATCTGGACACTGTGCGCTTGGTCGCTACGGATATGGATGGGACATTAACGATCGCGGAAAAATTTACCCCGGAAGTATTGCAAGCACTGACAGCGCTGCAGACTACCGGGATTCCAGTGGTGATTGTAACGGGAAGATCGGCTGGATGGGTGAGTGGGTTAGTACATTATTTGCCTGTGGCAGGAGCGCTGTGTGAAAACGGTGGCCTTTTCTATTCCAGTCAAGCAACCTCTTTATTAGTGCCAATTTCCGACTTCAAGCATCACCGTCAGCAATTGGCGGAATTGTTCCAACGATTGCAGGCGGAATTTCCTCAGCTTCAAGAGTCGGACGACAACCGCTTTCGCCTGACAGATTGGACATTTGACGTGCAGGGCTTAACAGACGTGGAACTGCAAAAGATGAGTGATCGCTGCCATCAAGAGAGCTGGGACTTTACCTACAGCACGGTGCAATGTCATCTGAAACGACCAGAGCAAAGTAAAGCGACTGGACTGTTGCAGGTGATTGAACACTATTTTCCCAGCTTAGAACCAAAGCAAGTACTCACAGTCGGAGACAGCCCCAATGACGAAAGCCTGTTTGACTCCAGCCTGTTTCCTCTATCCGTGGGAGTGGCCAATATTAGAAATTACTGCGATCGCCTGAAACACCAGCCTACTTACATCACCACCGCTGCCGAAGGGGAAGGGTTTTGTGAACTGGCTCGAATGTTATGCCTCTCCTCGCACTTGTAAGGTTTTGCAGGAGATGCGATCGGCCAGGATGGCACTTGCCATAGAACCGACGTGAACTTCTAAATGGGCTTCTGAAGGTGCTTCAAACATTAATCTCTGGGCTGGAAAAACGACTCGCTCAAAGTACCAGTTTTGAATGTTGCTAATTCTAATGACCTGAATTTGCCCGGTCTGGTTTGTGTAACAGCACAGGAGTTGGTTATCAGAAGAAGCAGGGAGGGGCGATAGCAATTGATCCATGATTCTATAGAAAGCTGTGTTTATTAAGGATCTTTTTTGTCAACCGTACTTCTATGAGTCTAAAAGTCTTATAGGTACAAAAAAAGTCTAGTCTGATACATCCTAATGTTTATTCTTCATATCTTTTTAACTCTCATAGAGAAAAGATACAAAATTCATTCAGCGGTGTTGCTGTTGCCAATGGAGCCGTTGGCACTGTAGGCATCGCTTTACAATGTGAAATACACTTATCTCTTGCCCTGTCGGTATTGGTCGGATCTATGGCTCTGTCTTCTATTACTCGTGCCCTTGGGCGATCGCCCCTCACCTCGGAACTGCTTACAAAACTGGATCAGCATCGGTGCTTGCAGCTTACGGGGTTAGCTCGGTTGCCAAAAGGATTAGTCAGTTCGACCCTGGCTCAGGCAAAATCCTGTCCTTTGCTAGTCGTAACTGCCACCTTGGAAGAAGCCGGTCGTTGGAGTGCCCAATTAGAAATCATGGGCTGGCAGACTGTCAATTTTTATCCCACCTCAGAGTCTTCACCCTACGAACCCTTTGATCCAGAAGCCGAAATTGCTTGGGGACAGTTACAGGTGCTGGCAGATTTGATTCAAGAAACGGGGATTGGGGAAATCCAAAATCCAAAATCCAAAATCCAAAATTCTTTCGCGATCGTTGCGACTGAACGCGCCCTGCAACCTCACCTGCCGCCTGTTGAACAATTGCGGGCTTACTGTTTAACCCTAACAAAGGGAATGGAACTGAACCTGGGAACGCTGGGGGATGCACTGGCACGGCTGGGCTATGAGCGAGTTTCCCTAGTAGAGACGGAAGGGCAGTGGAGCTGTCGGGGAGACATTGTGGATGTGTTTCCGGTCGCATCGGAGTTGCCTGTACGGTTGGAATTGTTTGGGGATGAATTAGACCAACTGCGGGAATTTGATCCAGCTACACAACGATCGCTGGATCGGATTGATCAGATCACCATTACCCCCACCAGCTTTACGCCTCTGATTCAAGTGGCCTTAACAGGGGCCAAAGCAGAGCAAGTAAAAGCCTACCTATCCCCTGAAGAGCAGGAACTGTTTAAGCAGGGACAGAGCCTGGAAGGTGCGCGTCGATTCCTGGGCCTTGCTTTCGATCGCCCCGCTTCCCTGCTGGATTACCTCCCGGACAATACGCTGGTTGCCATTGATGAACTGGAGCAATGTCAGGCCCACAGCGATCGCTGGTTTGAGCATGTGGAAGAGCACTGGCAGGAATTGGGAATTGGGAATTGGGAATTGGGAATCGGAGATCAAGGAGCGGGGGCTAAGCCGCCACTGGTTATGGGTCATTCGTCCCTGGCAGAGGACAAAGGACACAGGACAAAAGACAAAAAACCCTTCAAAATTCATCGCTCTTTTGCCGATTCTCTGGCGGATGTCGAACGGTTCGCTTGCCTTCACCTCTCCGAACTTGTTGAAACAACTCTCCACTCTCCACTCTTAACTCTTAACTCTCCCATCAACCTTGCCAGCCGTCCCGTTCCCGCGATTCCTCACCAATTTGCTCGATTGGCAGAAACCTTGAGGGAAGAACGCGATCGCAATTTTGCCATCTGGCTCGTGTCGGCGCAGCCTTCGCGATCGGTGGCGCTGTTGCAGGAGCATGATTGCCCGGCTCAATTTGTGCCCAATCCCAAAGATTATCTGGCGATCGACAAATTGCAGGGGCAACATACTCCGGTGGCGGTCAAATACTCCGGACTGGCGGAACTGGAAGGGTTTATTCTACCGACCTTTCGGTTGGTGGTGGTGACCGATCGGGAGTTTTTTGGTCAGCATACTCTGGCGACTCCCAGTTACATTCGCAAACGGCGACGGGCGGCCTCTAAGCAGGTGGATCCCAACAAGTTGCAACCAGGAGACTATGTTGTCCACCGGAATCATGGAATTGGCAAATTCCTGAAGCTGGAAAGTCTGGTGATCAATCACGAAACCCGTGAGTATCTGGTGATCCAGTATGCAGATGGCTTGTTGCGGGTGGCGGCAGATCAGTTAAATTCCCTATCTCGGTTTCGGGCGGTGGGTGAGAAAGCCCCTGAACTTAACAAAATGTCGGGGAAAGCTTGGGAGAAGACCAAGAGCAAAGTCCGCAAGGCGATCAAGAAGGTGGCGGTGGATCTGCTGCAACTGTATGCCCAGCGTGCCCAACAGGTTGGCTTTACCTATCCTGCCGATATGCCCTGGCAGCAAGAGATGGAGGATTCCTTTCCCTACCAGCCCACTCCCGATCAGTTGAAGGCAACTCAGGATGTGAAGCAGGATATGGAGAGCAATCGCCCTATGGATCGATTGGTCTGTGGAGATGTGGGCTTTGGTAAAACTGAGGTTGCCATTCGCGCCATTTTCAAAGCGGTGACGGCAGGCAAACAGGTGGCGTTACTGGCTCCTACGACAATCCTCACCCAGCAGCATTACCATACGCTAAAAGAACGGTTTGCCCCCTATCCGATTCAGGTTGGCTTACTGAACCGCTTCCGCACGGCCCAGGAACGGAAAGATATTCTGCAACGCATGGCAACCGGAGAACTGGATGTGGTTGTAGGGACCCATCAATTGCTGGGGAAAGGAGTGCAGTTCAAAGATCTGGGGCTGCTGGTGGTGGATGAAGAACAACGGTTTGGGGTGAACCAGAAGGAGAAGATTAAATCTCTGCGAACGCAGGTCGATGTACTCACCCTGAGTGCCACTCCCATTCCCCGCACCCTTTACATGGCCCTGTCTGGTGTGCGGGAAATGAGTTTGATTACCACACCGCCACCCTCTCGTCGTCCGATCAAAACTCACCTGGCTCCTTATGACCCGGAAGTGGTGCGATCTGCCATTCGGCAGGAACTCGATCGGGGGGGACAGGTATTTTATGTCGTGCCACGGGTCGAAGGAATTGAAGAAGTCTCGGCCCGAATTCAGGAAATGGTGCCCACAGCCCGGATTGCGATCGCCCACGGTCAGATGCAGGAGGGCGAACTGGAATCCACCATGCTGACTTTTAGTGAAGGGGAGGCAGAAATCCTGGTCTGTACCACTATCATTGAATCCGGCTTGGATATTCCCCGTGTGAATACCATCTTGATTGAAGATGCACAACGCTTTGGCCTGTCCCAGCTTTATCAGTTGCGGGGACGAGTCGGACGGGCAGGAATTCAAGCCCATGCCTGGTTGTTCTACCCCAAAGCCAGCCAGTTGACGGATACGGCACGGCAACGCTTACGGGCGATTCAGGAATTCACCCAACTGGGCTCCGGCTATCAACTGGCAATGCGGGATATGGAAATTCGGGGGGTGGGCAATCTCCTGGGGGCGGAGCAGTCGGGACAGATGGATGCGGTGGGCTTTGATCTGTATGTGGAAATGCTGGAGGAGGCGATTCGAGAAATTCGCGGCCAGGAAATTCCCCAGGTCGAAGATACGCAAATCGATCTCAACCTGACGGCGTTCATTCCTGCCGATTACATCCCAGATCTGGATCAAAAGATGAGCGCCTATCGCACTGTGGCAACGGCCAACTCCAAACAGGAACTGGCTCAGATTGCGGCAGATTGGAGCGATCGCTATGGCCCAATTCCTGTGGCGGCTCAACAACTGTTGCGGGTGATGGAACTGAAACAGGTGGCGAAGAAGTTGGGCTTCTCTCGCATCAAGCCAGACGGCAAGCAGCACGTCGTAATGGAAACTCCGATGGAGGAACCCGCTTGGAATTTGTTGAAGGCCAATCTACCGGAGCATCTCCATTCTCGCTTTGTCTATTCTTCTGGCAAAGTAACTGTGCGGGGTCTGGGAGTCCTCAATGCTGACCAGCAACTGGAAAACCTGATCAACTGGTTAAACAAAATGCAAGGCGCTTTACCAGAACCCGTTTTGGTGTAGAGTCTGCATGGTGAGCACTGAACTATGGATAGGCAGTTAACAATGCAAGCTGGCCCTGGCTTTTTACCGACCTTTCTTTATTACTTCGTCGGCACCACCTTGATTGTGGTGCTTCTAATTCATCAGGGTGTGGGTAACTCCGCTCTTGCAGATGGCGCTGGGAATCCCTTTACTGTAGGTATTCTGTTTGGCCTGCTGGCTCTGGCAGTGTGGGTGCTTATTTTAATCGGCATGAATTGCTCATAATTCCGATCGACAATCAGAAAACTTTTGCTCAGAAGCTGAATACGGTGCTGGCAGAAATGGGCTTCGCTGAAGCAGATCGAGTGGAACAGGTCATGGTGTATGAGCGTCCCATTCCCAGTCGTTTCTTCTCCGGCAAACTTTCTGTCTAGTTAGAGAGGGAAAGCCTTACACTTTCGGGGCGATCGCGGCTTGTGCGATCCTTGCAAAGGCAATTACAGCGTAGCCAGTTAAATAAGTGTCAGTTATATCAATAGGGATAAAACATTCGAACTCATACAATTCTCTTCATTCTGTACCAATATTTTTATCTCCCAAGAAATACCTTCTTCATACCCCTTTGAATTCTAGAATTGCGATGTTGGATTGGGTAATCCAGGCTGTCAGCATATTTTCAGCAGGCAGCGATCGCATCTATTGTTTGAATCGGTATCAATTCTTCTTGATTGGGCGTAAATCTTTGGGAGATTCCGACATCTTAATCAGGCGACTGTCTACCGAGGTTCCCCGCTACCATGAGCATTCCTTATTACCGATCGTCCAGTCTCGAAGAACAACGGTTATACGACCATCTGATCACTTGCCGTAAGGTGGAAGCCCCAGATCAATTACTGGATCGGTTTCAATCCTTGTTTATAGACGGGATTGAGTATCCCGATCCAGAGATTCTCGACACCCTGCATAAGTTGGTCTTGTCCCGTTCCGCAGACGAAGAGTTTAAATTCGTTCTCAACCGCTGCTGCCGGATTTTGATTAACTTCTGGTGGTTTCAGCCCTCCTTCCGTTGGGCGATCGCAGAACTGGTGTATCTCCTGCAGGCGGCTCCCAGAGGGGGAGTTAACCTACCCGCCAATTAGCGACTCAGGCGACTGGTCTATCAGTTTTTGCAAACCGAGGAGTACCAGTCAACTCCAGCGATTAGCCTATGTAGTTGAAGAAGGGGAAGACTTTGACTATCCTGATTACGCCAGAAGTCGCCGCGCTCATCGATTTTTCCAGTCTGAGGGCAGCAGAGAGGGAGCACCCCGATCGCTGCGGAACCTGATCCATCGCTATCCCTATCTCTATCCTTACTGTCTGGGAAGTCACACTAGCGATCACGAATTTGAGACAATTCGACACCTGCAGACGGAGCGGCAACGCAAGTTTGAGCGGGATCTGTCTCGCTACATGACATTCCTGGTACAAAAAACCAATGGTACGGTTCGATCCTCCAGTGTTGAGATCAAAAATCCGACTCTGTTGAGCGATTCTCAGCTAAGGAGAACGGTGAAGCATTTCATTGGCCCAGTGGAAGGCACCTGTACCTATCAGGATCTGGCTCGACGCTTTCAGATCTACAGCAATCAGCAGCAGCCCTATCGAGTCTTTAAGGATTATCTATATGGCTATCTGATTGCTTCTATTGATGCTGCTAAACCGGATTATGGCAAGCACCACTTCAATGGTTGGCTGTACACCCAGCTTAAAAATACCCTGCCTCAAAGCGATACCCAGAATCTGAACAAGTTCCTGGTCACTCGCACCTGCCATCAACTGGTCGATTCATTGATCGCCAATCCGCAGCAGTTCAGCCACCACCTAACCTTTATTGACTTGATTAATAATGTGGGAGCAACTCTGACAGTTGGGCTGCTGCTTAAACTACTGTTACTTTGCACCAGTGTGCGATCGAATTTGGAAAAACGATTTGCCTCACTGTATAAGCACTATGAACCCGTTGCTGATGGTATCGACTGGCTAATTGAATCTTTGGAGAATTTGCAAATTGCTTTCTCGATTCACTTTGGTGAGGTGAAATTCCCCTGTACCAGTCAACTGTAGTTAAGCCAGGGTTTTCGTGATATTTCTGGGGCGATCGACATCCAATCCCCGCAAAACAGCTATATGATAAGCCAGCAGTTGCAGGGGAATCACCATTAATAGGGGTGAAAGTCGATAGTCCAGGTCAGGCAAGATAATTTGCGAGTCAAATAACGATGTTGTTTGAGCGGCCAAATTCTGACTGACCAGGCCGATTGCTGGAGAACCGTGGGCTTTAGCCTTTTCAACCGTAGCCAGCATTACCTCAGAGCTTGAATCATTAGGCACGATCGTAACCACGGGCACCCTGGCATCAAGTAAAGCGATTGGGCCATGCAAAAACTCTCCTCCAGAATATCCTTCCGCATGAAGATAAGTGGTTTCTTTCAGCTTCAAAGCACCTTCCAGCGCGATCGCCCGATTCACACCCCGTCCCAACAAAATGCAATGTTCTGCTGCAACCAACTGCTGAGCTAGATCCTGAATTGTTTTTTCTTGCTCCAGAACTTGCTGCATCAATGCGGGGACTTGTCGCAGGGCTACCAGCAGTTGGGACAAGTTCTCCTCTATTATGGCTCGCCGTTGAACTGCTAAATCCAGCGTTAAACAGAAAAACACTACCAGTTGAGCTGTAAACGTTTTGGTTGCGGCAACTCCAATCTCTGAACCTGCCAGAGTCAACAGGGTGTGATCAACTTCCTGAGTCAAGGTACTTCCAGGCTGGTTGGTGATCCCCAGCCAGGAGGACTGCTGGATATGCCCCGATTGAGCGCGGCGAACTTTTTCTAATCGCAGAGCAGCCAGCGTATCTGCCGTTTCTCCGGATTGAGTGACTGCGATCGTCAAAGTATTTGGAGTCAACGGCCAGGGAGCCTCTTGAAACTCAGACGCCGATCGTACTCGCGTTGGTATTCCAGCCAGTTGCTCCAGCCAATATTGAGCCACCAATCCAGCATGACGACTACTACCACAGGCCAAAATATGAATTTCGCTTTCCTGTTCCCCAATCCTTGCTTGCCAATCCCTAATTCCTACTCCCCCATATCTCTCCAAACACTTGGCAACCACTTCCGGTTGCTGATAAATTTCCTGCAGCATGCAGTGTGGCCAGTTTGAACTCAGTACATCTTTCACCCTGGACTCCTCATTGGCACTGGGTTAAGACAATCGCCTGGTTTCCCAGACTGGCTAAACAATACTCGTGGCTGCAGCAAGCTCCGCAATAGCAATCCCAGCATTTGTAATTCTCCGGGGGCCATTTGGCGGTGCCACTGACCAGGGGTACAAAACAGTAGCTCCACTAAATCACGATGCTGCTCAGAAGATAGGTGCTCAAATTTCAACTGCAGTGTGATTGAGTTAGAGCATGGCTGAATAGTAACAATACTAGTGTTGAGACTCAATCCATCCTGGGAAATGTGGAGCACCACAGAGTCTCCTGGCAACAGTCGATCGATGGCTTCCTCCCTAGGCAAATTTACTTCAGCGTCAATTTCGGAAATCCAGTTCGTTGTGCCTTCAATACAGCGATCGCCCACCTGCAAGTGAATTGAGTAGCAACGGTGGAGAGGGGAGTAGATGGACGGCTTGGGGACATCGAAAAGGCTGAGAATAGCTAACCCCAGTACAATCAGGTTATATCCATTCCAAATCAGCCCTAGCTTGAAATATTCCAGGGTTGCAGGCTTAATGAAATTGTCACCCGGATCGAGCAGATGGTAACCCTCCCATAGAAGGCTAAAGAAAGTAAGGATACTTAGCCCAATCAATGGTGCGGCTAACTTCCACCGAAAAACAACCTTGGTAGAACTGGAGCCTTTGGGAGTAACCTGAAATCCTTTACCGAATGGACGAAACAGAGTTTGTAGTACAGTTGCAGCAATGGGAAAGCAGGTGGCCACAGAGTAGACTTCTAAGGCAAATGCAGCATTAGCCCGATGATTCAGCCAGGAAAGTGTTGATAACTGCACCAGATAGAACGGCAGGAAATAGTAAATCCATTCGTGTAGAGTGCCAAAGAACGGGACGATATCAAAGAACGTGACAGCGATCGGCAGAAATAGAAAGACAATCCGAATCGGGCTATTGAACCATTGAAAAATACCTTCCATGTAAGCAATTCGTTGCCGCCAAGTTAATCCAGGAATAGTTAAAGGATTTTCCTTCAAAAAAAACGCCTGCATGCTGCCCCGGCCCCATCGCTGTCGCTGCAGAATCTGGGATGGTACATCTTCGGGCACTAAACCAGCACTCAAATTTTCGTCTAGATAAACAATTTGATAGCCCAGAGCGCTAATCCGAATGCCGGTATACATATCTTCAGAAACACTGCGAGTCACAAAGCCGCCACCTTCGGCTAACTCATCGAGCCGCACCACAACAGAGCTACCATCACAGGCAGTACTATTTGCTCGA
>NZ_JBRAGO010000067.1:0-25279 GCF_052746595.1 Leptodesmis sp. | reverse complement strand
AACCCCTCAATAGTTAAAAAGGAGGGTTAGGGAGGATCGAAGAGATTTAAAACACAGCCTAAATGGGCATTTCCGGCTCCCAACGACTCAGAATTACCGCGTTAGTCACGTTCCCAATTACGTTCAAGACAGTTTTGAAGCCGTCCGTCAAACGGTCAACTCCGGCCACGATCGCAATCCCTTCCACAGGCAACCCGGCGGCACCCAACACCGTTGCCATTGTGATAATTGCAGAACCGGGAACTCCGGGCGTACTGAAGGACACCAACAGAGAACTGAGGGCGATCGCCAGCAGCAATTCTGCCGTCAGAGGCACGTGATAAATCTGGGCGATAAACAGCGCGTTGAACCCCTGCAAAATCGCCGATCCGTCTCGCTTCAGTGCCGTTCCCAGGGGAATTGCAAAGCTGGCGATATCTTCTCGTAAGCCGTATTCTTGCTGGGCATTCTGCAGCACCACAGGTAGAGCGGCATTAGAACTAGCGGTACCAAAGGCCAGTGAGAGGGAGGGAGCCAAACTTTGAAAAAATTTTCCTGGTTTAGCCTGAAGTACGAGCAGGATCAGGGTATACAAGCTGATCATGATCAGGGTGGAAATGAACAACCCCAATACATAGACAAACAATTTAGCAATCAGTTCAAACCCCTGAGTGGCAATTACGGAACTGATCAGCGTAAACACGCCAACTGGAGCAATATACAAAATCAGGGAGAGAATCTTTTCGCTAATCACATACACGCTTTCCATCAAAGCAACAAAACTGGCTCCTTTTTCCCCCGCAAACTGGATACCAACGCCAATCAGGGCAGCAGAAAAGATCGTTTGTAATAAGTTGCCCGTACTCAGTGCTTCCAACGGATTGACCGGCACCAGACTGACCAACCAATCCACTAGGGACTGATTCTGGTGTACTTGCGTCTCTGCGATCGCCGTAAACCCTGTAAGTCCAGCTCCCGGTTTTAAGACGGTGCAAATGATGAGTCCCAGGCCCACGGCAATCGAACTAGTAAACAGGTAGCTGGTCAGCAGTTTAGCGGCATAGCGTCCAACCTGAGCGGCATTACTGATTCGGGTCAGACCCAGAATCAGGGACGAAAAGACGATCGGAATGACAACAAACTGGATGAGGCGCAGAAAAGCTCTGCCCACAGGATCGAGCAGGTAGCGATCGAGGGTTGGAATACTGGCTGGAAAATAGAGATTCAAAACCGCGCCAAAGCCAATCCCCAGGGCCAGAGAGGCCAGGATGACAGTGGATAGGCTAATTGGGCGGGTTTGGGCGGGTGCTTGTGTCTGGGAAGGTGCTTCCATGCGCCTCGTTCAATAATTCACTTGCGCTCTATTCTAAGGTCTAAGGCTTAACAGGAAGCCCGACCCATTTGTCAACATAGCTTGACTGATAGCTGGCTAGACGATCAAGCAGAACCTCCGGCTGATCCGCTTCAATCACCAGATGCCGCAAGTCGGCCCGCAAAAATTGATCGTCAACCGCCCGATCGAATCAGTTGCAGCAACGGATCGTAATAACCCTCCACATTCAGCAATCCTTGAGGTTTCTCATGCAGTTCTAACTGCGCCTAGGTGAGGATTTCGCAAAATTCCTCTAACGTGCTATAGCCGCCGGGGAGAGCAATAAAGGCATCAACTAACTACTCGGCGGCCATCAAGGCTTTGCGATCGCGCAGAGACACAAATATACCTCTTTGAAATTCCTTGATTATTGCAAACTCTTAACAAGAAATATTTACCTATATTTCGTGAGAATAAAGATTTATGAATAAATCCTTCGATGCAGTAGTAAGATGGGTTTATTCACAGGTAAGTATTTTTGCTCACTATCATGATAGCTGATCGATTTCCTTGGCTGACCGCGATTATCCTGCTTCCACTCGTTGCTTCCTTCGTCGTCCCTGTGCTGCCCGACAAAAACGGTAAGCTCGTGAGATGGTTCGCACTGGGTGTAGGCATTGCGGACTTTGTCTTGATGTGTTGTGCCTTCTGGAAGCACTACGATGCCAGCAGTGCGACCTTTCAACTTGCGGAAAATTATGCCTGGGTGCCTCAGTTAGGTCTGAGCTGGGCCGTTTCGGTCGATGGTCTATCAGTTCCGCTGGTGCTCCTCGCTGGACTGGTAACTACCCTTTCCATTCTCGCGGCATGGCAGGTGAATCATAAGCCAAGCCTATTTTACTTTCTGATGCTGGTGCTGTATGCCGCTCAGATTGGTGTGTTTGTGGCCCAGGACATGCTGCTGCTGTTCATCATGTGGGAACTGGAACTGGTTCCGGTCTACCTGCTGGTGTCCATCTGGGGTGGCCAAAAGCGCCGCTATGCAGCGACTAAATTCCTACTCTATACCGCTGCGGCCTCGATTTTTATTCTGGTTGCGGCGCTGGGTATGGCCTTTTATGGCGATACGATCAGCTTTGATATGGCCGTCCTGGGTGTGAAGGATTATCCGATCGTCCTGGAAGTACTGCTTTATGCCGGATTACTGATTGCCTTTGGAGTCAAGCTAGCGATCTTCCCGCTGCATACCTGGTTGCCTGATGCTCATGGTGAAGCCTCTGCCCCTGTCTCGATGATTCTGGCGGGAGTGTTGCTCAAGATGGGCGGATATGGTCTGATCCGGGTAAATCTGGAAATGCTCCCCGATGCTCACGTTTACTTTGCCCCGATTCTGATGATTCTGGGTGTGGTGAACATTATTTATGGGGCCTTCAACTCTTTCGCCCAAACCAACATGAAGCGCCGTCTAGCCTACTCCTCGGTGTCTCACATGGGCTTCGTGCTGTTGGGGATAGCCTCCTTCACCGATCTAGGCATCAGCGGCGCATTGCTGCAAATGATCTCCCACGGCCTGATTGCTTCTGTGCTGTTCTTCCTGGCAGGGGTTACCTACGATCGCACTCATACGATGCTACTCAACGAAATGGGCAATATCGGTAAGGTGATGCCCAAGGTATTTGCCCTATTTACTGCCAGCACAATGGCTTCCCTGGCTCTGCCTGGAATGAGTGGATTTGTCAGCGAACTATCCGTCTTCGTGGGAGTTACCACCAGCGACATTTATAGTTCTCCCTTCCGCATCGTGACGGTTTTCCTGGCTGCAGTGGGTCTGATTCTCACCCCGATTTATTTGCTCTCCATGCTGCGCCAACTGTTCTATGGCACGGATACGGCCCTCGCCTGCGGCATGACTGACCCGCGTATGAATCAAATAGATCAGGATGCGGTTTGCTTTGGCAACAGTTGTGTGCTGCCTGCCGATGCTCAGTATAACGATGCCAATCCCAGAGAGGTGTTCATTGCCGCCTGCTTCCTGATCCCCATTATTGGGTTTGGCCTCTATCCTAAGCTGGTCACCCAGGTGTATGACGTGAAGACAGTGGCCGTGAATACGGAAGTGCGTCAGCCCTATACCAAAGTGGCTCAGGAACATCCTGCCCTGTATGCTACTGGGTTTTCATTCTCCAAGATTGGGAGTTCTCAAGTAGAACCTGTATTAGGAGTTCTCAAGTAGTCTTTTGTCCTCTGTCATTCGTCACTCATCAGTTGCAAATGACCAATGACTGATGACCTATGACAAAAAAGTTCGTTCAGGTCGTTAACCAAGAAATGCGCGATCGCTTCTCTAAAAGAGGCAATCGTTTTTATTAGTAAAACTCTGCATACAGCAACACCCAAGCACTACTAGCTAAGGAACTTCCTCACCTGATTAATCCTACCTGGAGAAGCAATGAACTTAACAATTCCAATTGCGTTACTCCCGCCTGATTATTTGAGGAAATATTGGTTTTCGAGATGGGTGTTGCTGCATCTATTTGACACGTTCGACGAGATAAATGCTAAATGAAACAGCCTTCTTTCCTCCTCAAACGAAACGACATTAATCTTTTAGTCTTGCTTTTGAAGTCTTTTAGCTTCAATTTCAAATGTAGCAGTCTCTGAAAACAGGAAATCGGAACGACAAATAAATTTACCTTCTTTGCATTTTATTTACAAAACTGTCTCAGAACTTCAAGCTTAAAGATATAGAACAGGAGTATTTGCAATTACTGATAATAAATAATGGTTTAGCTAAGCATATTATAGAGTGATCTTTATTATTCAGTTATGCAAACTTCTCAACCCTATTCTGGCCCGATTACATTAGTTATTTCTGAGATTGTTGAATCCGATCGCATCCAGGAGTATGAAGCCTGGACGAGAGGAATTAATCAGGCAGCTCAAAAGTTTGCAGGATTTTTGGGGGTGGAAACCATTCGTCCCCGCGATCGTAATCATCCAGAGTACGCCGTGATTGTAGATTCGATAATTATGATCACTTCAGAATCTGGTCAAAGTCTGCTACCTATCGGGACTGGATGGAACGATCGCACCATCTTGTGACCGCCAGAACCCGACAGCAACTTCCCAGCGGCATTGAGATGTGGTTTAGTCTGCCTCAGAACAGCCTGCCAACTTCTTACCATCCGACCTATTACAAAAAAAGTCATTCTGGGTGTCCTGGCCGTTTATCCTTTAATTTTGCTCTCCAATGCCCTGCTGGGGCCACTGACAGCAACGTGGCATCCGCTACTCGGCTTGTTCATTTCCTGCATATTCGTGTCGGCCCTGTTGACCTATCCCGTCATGCCCTGGTTGACCAAGCTGTTAAATTTCTGGCTTTATCCCGCTAGCGCAGGAAGGCAGAAGGCAAAAGGCAGAAGGCAGAAGCGCAAATTCCGATAGTGTCTCCCTTGAAAATCAATGGCCTACGTTTTTTGACGAGGTAGACTAGCCGATTAACTCGAATTCGTCGTTCTATACGTCAAAAGCCCTAGAGTATACTACAATGTAGTATACTGATTGGCCGATATCTCATGGTGGAAAAGTGCCACGATCGTATTTTTTCTCCGAAGCCAGGGAGTGTCTCTACCTGGCGATTCCTTTGGCCGCCGCCCAACTTGCCCAATCCATGACTGGGTTTGTCGATACGGTCATGATGGGGCTATTAGGAAGTCAAACCCTGGCGGCAGGTGGCTTAGGAGCAACGACCTTTACAGTTCTGCTGATTGTCGCCACCGGCATCATTACGGCCGTCAGTCCCCTAGTGGCTGAAGCGTATGGAGCCGGAAAAACCGGGCGGGTGCGTCAGGTGGGGCAGCAGGGATTGTGGTTGGCAGTTCTAATCGCCATTCCCCTGACGTTGCTGATTTGGAACGCAGGTGTTTTATTGCGACATCTAGGACAAGCACTAGATACCGTTGCTCTGGCAGAAACCTACCTGCGGGCGATCGCCTGGGGCTATTTTCCCGGTCTGGGCTTTGCGGTATTAAGGAGTTTTATCTCAGCTCTGTCCCGGCCTCGTCCCATTATGGCGATCGTGGTTGGTGGCACTTTATTGAATATCGTCGCCAACTATGTGCTGATGTTTGGCAAGCTGGGATTTCCGGCTCTGGGATTGGCCGGAATTGGTTGGGCTAGCGCTCTGTCGTTGTGGGCCATGTTTCTGGCGACGATTGCCTACATCTTTAGTCAATCGTCCTTAAAGCCCTATAATCCTGTCCCTGGACTGTTCCAATTTCAGGGCAGGATTTTTGCCGAGTTAGTAGGATTGGGACTGCCGATCGGAGCCATGATCGGCGTAGAAGCCGGACTATTCGCCGTCACGACTTTCTTAATGGGCTATCTAGGAACCGCCTCTCTGGCGGCACATCAAATTGTTTTGCAAACTGCAGCCGTCACCTTTAATGTTCCGTTGGGAATTGCGATGGCAACGACTGTGCGGGTGGGTCAGTTGTTGGGGCAACAGCAGGTTAAAGCGTTACGCCTCGCTGGGTTTATCGGCATCGGGATAGGGGCACTGTTTATGGGGATGATGGCGCTGTTGCTCTGGGCTTTTCCAGAGCGGATTATTTCCCTGTATCTGGATATTCACAACCCGGAAAATGCGGCAGTGGTTGTTCTGAGTAAACGACTGCTGGGAATTGCGGCGGTATTTCAAATCATGGATGGCGTTCAAGCGGTGTCTACCGGAGCCTTACGCGGTTTGAAAGATACCCGAATTCCGATGCTGGTTGCAATTCTGGCTTACTGGTGTGTGGGGTTGACCAGTGGTTGCCTGCTAGGATTTAAGCTGGGTTTAGAAGGAGTCGGGTTGTGGTGGGGATTGGCATTGGGCTTAATGGTCGCCGCAATTGTCCTTCCCTGGCGCTTCTTCCGCAGTACCTGTGATCATCCGATCAGCAAATCCCTCTGATATTCTGGTTCTGTTAATCTAGTACTCTAACCAGGCTTTGTAGCTCAGTTCACTCATTAGTCCCGTGTCTGTCATAAGGAACTCTAGAAAATTTTTAATCATTTTCTAGAAACTTTTGTACAAGGAAATCGTTCTGTGTACCTGTTGTTCCTATTGAACCTATGAGTCCAAAATCTGTTCTATTGTCTGTCAGTGCGATTGCTCTCAGCTTGGTCTGTCTATCTTCCAAAGTGGTGGCTCAACCGATTGCTGTTCCCGCTCCAGAAAAAACCGTTCCAGAATCGTCAACGCTGGGATCCAATCTGAAGTTGAATGCTCAGCAATGGAAGGCGATCGCGACCATCAGCGAATTTGCCTTCGAGCAAATGGAGGCAATCATTGCCAGTGGCTTTGATCCCAACAAACTCAACCGGACTGAAACTCAACAAAAAGCTGCCAACATCCAGCAAATTTTTTCCTCTTTCTGCCTGGATGGCCAGCAAAAGGAAGCCCTGAGAGCCATTCTGCAATCCGCCCGGACTCAAATGAAACGCCAGATTGAAGGGAAGTGATCAATCCGGTAGAGGCGTGTCGGCGAAACGTCTCTACAACTAATCCTCAATTCCCAACCCTCGCTTCCGAAGAAAGACCTCTAGCGTATCTCGATCAGGCATCGCCGATTGTGCGCCCACTTTCGTAGTCGCTAAGGCTCCCGCAGCCGTTCCCCAAACCACAGCCTCTCGCAAGGGTTTTCCTTCTACCAGAGCAGCTGTCAATCCTCCGGCAAAGGCATCTCCTGCGGCGACGGTATCGATCGCTGTGATAGAGAAAGCCGGAACAAAAAAGGTGTCATCCGGAGTAGCACACAAGGCTCCCTGGGCTCCCAACTTGACGATGACAGTCTGTGCACCCTGCTGTTGGAACAGGGCAGCAGCCTGGGCAGCAGTTTTAGGGGAATGCACCGGAAAACCTGCCAGATGTCCTGCTTCCACCTCGTTGGGCAGCAGAATGTCTACGAAGGGGTACAGATCCGCGATCGCTTCTCCAGGAACGGGAGCCGGATCCAGCAAGACCCGTACCCCAGCCTGACGGGCCGCCTGAGCCGCTTGCCTGACGACCACTAAAGGGACTTCCAGTTGTAGCAGTAAGGCATCCGCTCCGGGCAACAGTTCCAGCAATCGCTTGATGTCCGTTTCGTCCAGTTCGCCGTTGGCTCCCAGCACCCCGATGATTTGATTCTCCCCGCTGTCGGCCACGGTAATCACTGCCACTCCGGAGTGTGTGGAGTGATCTACGTGCACGCCCCGAATTTTCACACCAGCCGTCTGTAAACTTGCCAGAAGTTGGTGCCCAAAGCCATCACTCCCCACCCGACCCACCATTTGCGTCAGTACCTTGAGTTTAGCCAGGGCCACGGCTTGATTAGCACCCTTGCCGCCAGGAGTGGTAAAAAATTCTGAGCCAATAATGGTTTCACTGGGTTGGGGTAATCTGGACGTGCGAGTCACCAGATCCATGTTGATACTGCCAAACACAACTACCGTCATATCCCACCCCCTTCTCCCAACGATCCTTCAGCGTTAACTACCAAGCCCACGATCCTGACCCACCCTTGAACGGCCCCACAATGTCCTGGGTGATCCAGCCTCCATAAAAGTTGCCCGGTTGAGGCTGAACCTTTTCACCATCGACATAACAGGAATCCATCGGAGCGGCATAAAAGGCCACACAGTCTTTGATGCTGGCAAACGCAGGCGTGGGATGGGGATAATACCAGGCCACATCATCCGCCCGTTTGTTGCCAACAACTAGACTGTAGTAGGCTCCCTGGCCCTTCCATTCACAGTAGGTCGATCGCGGACTGGGCACCAGATATTCTCGTTGTATATCCTCCGGGGGAATGTAGTACACCGGGGGATGGCTGGTTTCCAGAACTCGTTTAGCCCGGTGGGTATCCGCGATCGTCACCCCGTTAAAAATAACCTGAATATGTTTAGAGGTATCCTCTAAACGAGGCGGACGAGGATAGTCCCACACGGATTCCTGACCGGGCTGGGGAGGGATACGTTGAGGATGCATAGCAATAGGTACGTTCTCAGGAGGCAGGAGAGGAGGCTTGGGTGATCCCTTCTAACAGGGAGAGGACAGGTTGGGTAATCCAGTTCAGACCCACTCGCAGCTGGTGATCCAGGGTCGGCATCCGATAGAGATAGGCCAGACGCCGAGCAATCACGGCTGTTGGACCATCAAGCTTCAAGCCCAGTCCCGTCAATGTGGCATTATCTACCCCTAGAGTCATCATTTCGCCCACATGCTCATACCGGAAGGGCAGCAATGGTCTTCCAGTCAGGGAGGCCCACAGGTTCCAGCCTACATAGTCGGCCTGCTGCATGGCTGCCTGAGCGGTTGCCGGAACTTGTTGCCCAGTGACATCTTTGCAGTCTGCCAGATCACCCAGCGCGTAAATCTCTGGATGATCGATCACTTGCAGAGTCGGCGTAACGGACACCTGCCCCCGTTCATTCTTCTTCAGGGGTAAGCTGCTAATCACCTCAGCCACCTTGGTGCCCACTGTCCATACCACGATGTCCACCGGAATCGTATCGGTGACTCCCTTATAAGTCAGGGAAAGGGAATCCTGGGTAATCTCTGCCAGAGTGGTTTCCAAGTCTAACCAGATCCCCCGTTCATGGAGTGCTCTGGTGGCTGCTTCCCGGTTAAAGTCAGTGGAAGTTCGCAGAATTTGATCCGAGAGTTCAATTAGTCGCAGTCGGCCCCGTTGCTTCAGGCGATCGGCCAATTTGCAGGCCAATTCTACGCCAGAGTAGCCTGCTCCGACGATCGCAATCCGAATTTTTTCCCGATCCGATTCCTCTAGCCGCCGCAACTGTTCTTCCAGGCGATAGGCATCGGCCACCGTCCGAAACGTGACAGCGTATTCAGCCGCACCGGGGATTCGATCTAGGGGAGTTTCACCACCGATCGCCAGAACCAGACGATCGTAAGCAATCTCTGGGCCGTCATGAAGCTGTATTCGCTTTTCCTGCAAATCAATTCCAGAAGCCACCCCTTGACAAAAGCGGACTCCCGTTCCAGCCAACAAATCTTGATACAAGGGTGCGATTTCCCAGGTTTGTAACTCCCCTGTCATCAACTCGTAGAGCAGGGGCGAGAACAGGAAGCGATCGCAGCGATCAATCAGGACAATCTCTGGCTTTTCTGATTTTGTCCAGGGCAGTTGGCTGAGCCGCAGGGCCGTATATAACCCTCCGAAACCTCCACCAAGAATACAGATACGGGCAGCTTGCTCACTCATAGGACAGATGGAAATGGGGTTGCTAGAAGGTGATCCCTTTCAGGATAACGAATCTAGGGGAAAGGGAAAGAGGAGGTTTTCCCTATTTATCTCCCCAGATCTAACATCCCATTAATCACGTCAGCACACTGCTGAGTTACGGCTTCCAAGTCCTCGCGATCGCCGGATGCTGGAGGCGGAATTGGATCCCCAATCCGCACCGTAACCGGAACCGAACGGGGAGCTTTCTTGCCCTTGTGAAAAATTTTCTCTGTACCCCAGAGGCTGATGGGAAGCAGAGGAGCTTTGGCTTTGGCGGCAATCATGGCAGCCCCCAACTTGGGATCCGTGACGCGACCATCGGGGGTGCGGGTGCCTGTGATGAAAATGCCAACCGCCCATCCCTGGTCTAAAGCAGCCAGGGCGGCGCGAATGGCACTGCGATCGGCAGACCCCCGCTTCACGGGATAAGCTCCATATAGGGTGATCGCCTGCTTCAGGACGGGCACCTGAAATAGTTCTTCCTTGGCCATAAAGGCTACTGGGCGACCAACACAGTTAGACAGCATCGGTGGGTCAAAATCACTGGCATGGTTGCTGACGACGACCAATGGCCCCGTTTGCGGCACCTTGTCGGCTCCGTAGATGCGGCCCCGAAAGTAAGTGTGCAATACCGGACTGACGACCGACCACTTAAACAGGTGGTAAAGCACAAGGCTGATCAAGGGTTCCCGCTGTCTACTCATCATTGGCTCTTGATCGCAGGTCAGGGAATATCGCTCAAACTACTCACATTTTCCAGCACCAGGGTGGGACAGGTGCGTTTAATTAACCCCGTCAGCACCTTACCTGGCCCAATCTCAACCACTCGCGTCATGCCGATTTCAGCCAGTTGTAAAGAAATCTCTCGCCAGCGTACTGATCCTGTCATTTGCTGGCTCAGGCGTTGCTTCAAAATATCTGCATCGGTAGTCGGGGTGGGATCCACATTGGACAGTACAGGCACGCGAGCCGTCTTGAAGGTAGCCTGATCGAGCACCATCTGAAACTCTGCTGCTGCCTCTTTCATTAACGGCGAGTGAAAGGCCCCACTAACATTCAGCTTCACGGCTCGTTTGGCTTTCACGGTATTGAGAATGGCTTCTACCGCTGCTAGCGCTCCCGAAATCACAACCTGAGCCGCATTATTGTCATTGGCCAGTACCACTCCAGGAGTTTGCTGAATTTGTCGATCTAACTGGTCGCGATCGCAGCCAATCAAGGCCGCCATCATTCCATCCGATGCACTATCCATCAATTCGGCCCGTCGCTTCACCAGCGTCACTCCCGTGGCAAAGTCGAACACGCCAGCGGCATAGAGTGCCACGTACTCTCCTAAACTATGGCCTGCCACGGCCTCTGGCTGCTGTCCTTTGGCCTGCATCAGATCGGCCAGCACACTCTCAACTACATACAGACAGGGTTGGGTATAAAGGGTGCGAGAAACCTTATCCTCTTCGTTCTGACAGACTTCCGCGACCGACCAACCCAAAATAGCATCCGCTTCTGCAAAGCGTTCTTTGACTTCCGGCAGGTCAAATAAATCTGCCCCCATACCGATCGCCTGCGATCCCTGACCAGGAAACACCCATGCTGTTTTTGTCATATCCTTACCGTCCCCATTGAAAAATAGCTGCACCCCAGGTTAAACCCGCGCCAAATCCGGCAGTGGCGATCGTGTCTCCGGGGTTCACAGTACCCTGCCGTACCACTTCATCCAATGCCAAAGGAATCGAGGCTGCAGAGGTATTGCCGTACCGGGCGAGATTGCTGATCACTTTCTCCGGGGCAATGTTCAACCGCTGGGCCACAGCATCCAAAATGCGCTGGTTTGCCTGGTGCAGCAGTAACCAATCCACCGCTTCCACTCCCAAATTGGCTCGAAATAAAGCCTTTTCAATCACTTCGGGCACTCGTCGCACGGCAAAGCGGTAAACTTCCTGACCATTCATAGTGATGGGGTGAAAGCTGCCCTGACCAATCTCCAGGCCATCCAGTAAGGAAGTGGCCTGAGGCTGATAGGCCAGATTCAGGTAATGATTTTGCGTGCCATCGCTGCGTAGTTCAAAGCCCAACAGCCGATCGCGCTCATTCGCTTGCAGCACGACGGCTCCCGCTGCATCACCAAAGAGGATGCAGGTGCGGCGATCGCTCCAATCCACCCAGCGGGACAATACATCGGCACCAATCAGCACCACATTACGATACACCCCGGTATGGATGAATTGGGAGGCCGTGACCAGACCAAACACAAATCCAGAACAGGCGGCGGTCAGGTCGAAGGCAACAGCTCGTGAAGCCCCTAGCCCAGCCTGGACTAGACCTGCCGTACCAAAGAGATCATCCGGGGTGGAGGTGGCCAGCACAATTAAATCAATATCCAGTGCGGTTAAGCCAGCCATCGCGATCGCCTGCGCTGCAGCCTGAGTCGCCAGTTGAGCCAACGTTCCACCGGAATTGGCTAATCGTCGTTGCCGAATCCCGGTGCGTGCCGTAATCCATTCGTCTGACGTTTCAACGATCTGGCTAAGTTGGTCATTGTCAAGGGAAGCCACTGGTGCTGCCGATCCACTACCTGTAATGGCAATCCCTGCCCCTGCGTGTTTCAAAGTTCTTCTCCGTACCTTTGGGAAATTCAGTCAGCGTGTTTCGGGAATTTAATCCTCCCCCTGCTGGCTGCTGACCGCCGACTTTTGTCTGGTGTAGCTGGCCTGAATCCGCTCGGACACCCGATTGTCTACTGCTTCCCTGGCCAGGCGAATCGCATTGAAGATGGAGGGAGCCTGAGAACTGCCGTGGCTGATGATACAAACGCCATCCACTCCTAGCAATAGGCCGCCTCCGTGTTCAGCGTGATCCATGCGCTGCTTGATGCGTTTCAAATTCGGCTTCAGTAAGGAGGTGCCTAATTTACCGTGCATCCCTTGTGGCAATTCTTCTCTGAGAATCTGCAGGGCTACTTCGCCGATCGCTTCGGCAAATTTCAGCAGCACATTGCCGACAAAGCCGTCACAGACAATCACATCAAATCGACCGGATAGTACATCTCGCCCCTCCGCGTTACCAATGAAGGAGATATGGGCATTCTCTTGTAAAAGCTGATGGGCACGCAAAGCCAGCTCATTTCCCTTACATTCTTCTTCACCGATATTCAGCAGGCCCACTTTCGGCTCTGGCACTCCCAAAACAAATTCGGAATAGACCGACCCCATGACGGCAAACTGCTCTAAAAACCTGGGACGGCAATCTACATTCGCGCCTACATCCAGCACAATCACGGGCTTGCCAGCAATCAAGGTGGGGAAAACAGCTCCAATGGCGGGGCGATCGATACCCTTCAAACGACCCAAGCGCAACAGGGCTGCAGCCATTGCAGCTCCTGAATGTCCAGCAGAAACCACTGCATCCGCCTGCTTCTGCTTGACTAATTCCATTGCGACATTAATTGAGGCTTTCGGCTTACGCTTGAGCGAACTGAGAGGTTCTTCGCCCATTTCAACGGTTCCCTCAGCCGGAACAATTTCCAAAGAGGCAGAACTAGAATGGTGTTGCAAGGCCGCTTCAACTCGGTGCGGATCACCAACCAGTAACACTTCAACACCCAATTCCTCTCGTGCCCTCAAAGCTCCAGCCACAATTTCACCGGGAGCGTGATCCCCTCCCATGGCATCAATTGCAATTCGTGCCCGCGTTGATCCCATTAGCCAAAGTAATAAAAGTCCTACAAAGTATAAGCCAGCGATGGCTCGCTTCAACTATTTTTACGTACAAGGGGATCTCTGCCTAGTCTTTCCCTCACTTTTTTCAGCAACTCCCGTGATAAAAATCGGCTCTTCAGCCCTTTCAGGCACAGAATTTTAGTTGCAAAACACCCTGAAAAACACTGCTCTGATGGAGCTTCAAAAGGGGTGGGCATCCTGAAAGGGATAATTCCTTAATCCTTGATCCAAATTTAAATCAGTGATGCTATTTCATCCTCTCCGATCGGCATTAACGTCCTCACTGGGTCTGCTGACACTCAGCTTGGTGGCTTGCCAGACCGAAGTTCCTCAAGTCATCCGGCCTACACCACTGCCTCAGGACGACCAGATTCAGGTGTACATGAATCATGAACTGGCTGCCAGTTATACCGAGCCTTATCGCCAGATTACCCGCAATGGCAACAATCTGGAGCAGGTTATTATTGACACAATTGCTGCGGCTCGTTCCACTGTTGATGTGGCCGTTCAGGAGTTTCGTTTGCCAGGAATAGCTCAGGCTCTGGCAGAACGAAAGAAGGCTGGCGTGCGAGTACGGGTAATTCTGGAAAATACCTACTCTCGCCCTTTTAGTCAGTTCACGGCGGAAGAAGTGGCTAGGTTGCCAGAGCGCGATCGCGATCGCTATAACGAAGCCCGCCGCTTAATGGATCTGAACAACAATGGTCAACTGAGCCAGGACGAAATTGATCAGCGGGATGGTCTGGTGATTTTGGACAAGGCCCGCATTCCTCGCATTGACGATACAGCAGATGGTTCAGCCGGAAGTAACCTGATGCACCATAAGTTTGTGGTGGTAGATAATCGTACGATCATTATCACCTCAGCCAACTTTACAACCAGTGACATTCACGGAGATTTCAAATTCCCTTTGAGCCGAGGCAATGCCAACAATTTGTTGAAAATTAACAGTCCAGAATTGGCGGCTGCCTTCACGGAAGAATTCAACATCATGTGGGGCGATCGTGCCACTGGGCAGTCTGGTCACTTGTTTGGAGTCAAAAAGCCTTTTCGTCCTGCTCGTCAGTTTACCATTGGGGCCAGCCGTGTTGAGGTGCAGTTTTCTCCGGCTTCTCGTTCCACACCCTGGGCGGACAGTAGCAATGGCCTGATTGGAAAAACTTTGAGCAGCGCCAGTCAGACGATCGCCATGGCCCTATTTGTGTTCTCTGATCAAACGCTGGTGAATCGACTGGAACCCCTGCACCGTAAAGGAGTGAATTTTAAGACATTAATCGATGCGGGCTTCGCTTACCGTTCTTATAGCGAAGGACTGGATATGATGGGAGTTGCCCTGGCTGAGAATTGCCAGTTTGAGCCAGATAATCGACCCTGGCAACCAGCGATCGCTACGGTAGGAGTACCTCGGATGCCACCTGGAGATTTACTCCACCATAAATTCGGCCTAGTGGACGGACATACGGTGATCACAGGCTCCCATAACTGGACGGATGCGGCCAATCGGGGAAATGACGAAACGGTGATTGTAATTCGGAATCCGATCGTGGCTGCTCACTATCAACGGGAATTTGAACGGCTATATACCAACGCCATTTTAGGAGTGCCGCCCGCTGTTCAGAAGAAGGCGGCAGAGAACCATCAATGTCAGCCGTCAGCTTCATCTCGAATCAGCAAAATTGCATCAGGTCAGGTCGGAAACACCTTGCAGGCTGCCAGTCGCCAGTTATACAAGCTTAAACAGCCTACGAAGCGAAACACGCAACCGACCAACCAGTCTCAGACAAAATCTGTTTCCCACCCTGAAAAGGCAAGTCGGCGCATCAACCTGAACACTGCAAATCAGGCAGAACTCGAAACTTTACCTGGAGTAGGGCCATCGTTGGCTAGGCGGATTATTGCAGCCCGCCAACAGAAGCGATTCACGTCTCTTGCAGATTTTGACCAACTCGCTGGGGTCGGACCAAAGTTATTGGAGAAATTGAAAGATCGGGTGACTTGGTAACTGTTGACTCAAGTTGAGCTAAATCAAACATTTAGTAACACTAAAATGACGCTGAACCCAAAAACGAGACTCTCTTAGCAGCTATAGAGAGCTTTTAATCTCAATGCCATTGGCAGGTTGCCCCTAGAAGCAAAAGCCAGCGCTGTTAGACGGGTAGCAGCAGACGGAGATGGTTTGAATTTAGGCTGGGTGTAACGGCTGCCACCCCCAACTCTACGGCCCGGAAAACCATCTCTACCCGCAAAAGCAGGCTCGGCAACGGAGACAAACAGGGCTAAAAGTGAAAAACAAATGGTGATTTGACGCATAGTGTTTGGGTAGATGCTGAATTTATAACCTATATCAATAGAATGTCAAGTAAACAGGGGCAGCGGCCAGCGTTAAATCACCGAAGTCGTTTTGCACTAATTGGCGGTGGCTTAACAGCAACTTAATACTCTGACCGTGGATCTACGAACTGCCGTTAGTTGATAGCGAGTTTACAGCCTATCAAAACAGATTTTTGGTCAGTCTGTAAATCTGTGATAGGTTTATTGCACTTTTGTCTTTTTCATTTGCCATGCAAAATCTTCGAAAAGAACTGGCTCAAACCCTGGATGAAGCAGAATGGAACTGGTTATCCCCTCATGCTCGACGAAATTCTCTAATTGTGGTGTCTCAGGAACTAAATTTGCTGGACGTCGGGGTTGCGATCGCTGAAGATGACACGTCTAAAGTCACCTGCTGGATTGAAGAAGCATTAATTCAAAAACCATCCCAGATCCAGCTGAGTGATTGGAACCAAAATCAAATGAAGCGCTTCAATGCGTTGATTGTTCAACCCTATGTACTGGTGCAGGAAATTTAAGGTGATTTCCCAAAATGAGGTTACCTGCAAACTAGAGAAGCCAAGCAACCGACAAAAAGCCTTGGTTCGTATTCAGATCATTATCTAGCTGCTTGGCCCTTACTCAACGTCCCCCAAAATGGCGACTTAAGGTTGAGCCAGTGTGTCCGGTAGCCACCCATAAAAGTGCTCTGGCTCCATCGCGGGCCGTTTTTTGCCACGGTTCAGATTGATGCCTTGAAGGAACTGACACTGGCTTTAGCAAAATGCCTCGACTGCCAAAGACAATTTCCCCAACCAGGGAGGCACGTCCCATGTGGGTATCGGAAGTAACCAGATAAACACTGGTGATACCTTTAGATTTCAATTCGTCAACCAGCGTTGTAAAGTTAGTTACTGTATCGACTGCTGTTCGATCCAGGTGCAAACGGTTAAAGCTAATTCCAGCTTTTGAAAACACATCCTCGGTGTACTCAATGTTGCTGCCACTGGAAATCCAGATTGGCAGGTCAGGGTGCTGGCGGGCAAAATGGGCAGCAAAGTTTTCTCGCTCGGGAGCGCCACCTAGTACCAGAATGGCCTGAGGTTGAGTGAAGTAGTTCAGAACTCCTCGGTAACTGAACCATGCCACTGGCAACAGAAAAAGCGCCATAGCAGAAAGGAACTTCTTACAGAAGCGGGCTGGACGGCGAGCGGAGGACTTGGGTAGTTGGAGCGAACCCCTAACAGTCATAGTTTGAAGATTTGATTTGAGGATTTCGAGGGTTTAGATAACACTATCTGCGCGGAGTAGGTTGTCGCTGAGTGGGAGAGGGCCGCCCTTGAGACTGAGTAATGGCGGCCTGGATTTGAGGAGTTTCCAGAAGCTTTTTGGCATCTGCCAGCAAGCGATCGCCCCACAAATTCTCCTTCAAAACCTTTAAATCGGCATAGCTATTATCCAGCTTGATGGCAGCTTCGGCCAGGGCTAACGCTTGCTGCTGATCGCCCTTGATATAAAGCGCGACTGCTGTTGCCAGACGTGGCTCTGCCGCTTTTTCATCAATCGCTGAAGCGGTTTTCCAATACTGGATGGCTTCATCGATTCTGCCCGATTCATATTTAATCAATCCGATATTGTTGATTGCAGGCCAGTAGTTTTTTTCCTGGGCAATGGCCTTTTCATATTGGACGATCGCATCCGAAAGCTGGCCCATCATTAAGTACGTATTTCCTAAATCAAATAACGCTCCTGGCACATTCGGCTTAATTTGCAAACCTGCCTTGATATACTCAACTGCCTGACTGTATTTGCCCTTCTGACGATAAGCAGAGCCAAGCGCAAACAGAACTGCTGAGTTTTTACCATCCAGGGATTGTGCCTTCTGCAGAGCCGTAATCCCGTTATCTACCTCGTTAGTCTGTAAATACAGTCCTCCCAGTAATGACCAGACTTCTGGACTTTTAGGAGCTAACTGAGTGGCTAATCGGACTCGCTGCAAAGCTAATTCGTACTGCTGGAATTGAGCAAGTTGAACAGCCTCTTGGGCTAGACTAAGCCCCTGTTGTTGAAGTTTGGTAGGATCCAGGCGCAGGGCATGAGGCACCAGAGCCTGCCCAGATGCTAAGCGGGGCATTCCCAGCAGACCCATGAGAACAAGAGTGAAAATGACAAGTTTGCGGTTAGGCACGATGACAGGGCTTTAAGAATACAATATGGCTCGACTGACTGATAGCTTAGTCGAATTTGACTCTTATGGTGGCACAAATCTTGCTGAATACTCTAAAAAAGCCAATGGGCTTAAGCCAATGGGCTTAAGAAATTAGAAATCGATGACATATCTGGGGCAAAACCTCCTATCCTAGAGGACTCTAATAAGTATTATGGATTAGAGCTTATGGATTGGTTCACTGTTGAGGTAATTGCCCAAACTCCCCAACCACAGCAGGTGATCTATGCGGCAATGCATCAGGACTATGCCGAGGAGTTTGTCTGGAGTGAGCGCGATCGCTTCCCCAGCGAGGAAAGGTGCGGCGAACTGGTGGTCAAGCATCTTCTGGCAGGAAATCGTGGGCATTACGGCCCCCTGGAACATCCCCAAATTGTTCTAAACTGCGGCTGGTTTCCTCACAGCACAATGCAGCAGATTCGCACTCATCGGGTAGGAATCAGCTTTGATACGCAGTCGTGCCGCTATACCGGGCAGCGCATTGTTGACGTTGTGGCGGGTAAGCGGAACGTTGAAGAGGTTTTCTACCTGCGTCCGGTGGGGACGTACAGCGATCGCCAGGGTAAGAAGTACGACTACACAGAGGAGCTACGTCAGCAAGATCTGGAGTGGTGCTTACAAGCCTGTCAGCGCTATAAAGAACGGATTGATCAGGGGTTTGCTGAAGAACACGCTCGCGGCCTGATTCCCTTTGATGTGCGACAACATTGGGTGATGTCCGCTAATGTCCGATCGCTGATGCATCTGCTCGATTTGCGCTGGAAGTCTGATGCTCAGTTGGAGGCTCAGAAGCTGTGTGAAACCATCTGGCCCCACTTCCAAGCCTGGGTACCAGCGATCGCTGCTTGGTATGAGGCAAATCGTCTGAAGAAAGCTCGGTTAGCTCCTTAGAGGATGTTTTAAAAGCCTGTCTCTTTGTTACCCTGGCGACTGAAGTCGCGGCTATACCGAGAAAACCTGCCGCCGCAGGTTACTGAAAACCTTGATCGTATTGAGTCTGCGTCGGCAGACTGGGTGAGTGTAGTCGCGGTTTTAACCGCCAGATACTTTTCAAACGCTTTCTTAATATCCAATCATCCAAACTGCTATAAAGTATTCCTAAAAATCTTGAGCAAAGGGCCTGTAGAACTTCAAAGAACTGCAGCTAAATCTTGCAGTTTTTTACCCAATTCTTTCTCCTTTGTGATTAGGATTCCAGATAGCCAAACGTTAAGAAAAGCTATAGGAATCGAGAGTTGGGTACATTACTGTGAGAAGCTCCAGGTCGCTTCTAGAGATACTCTTAACAGAACTATATCGTCAACTAAATCCTATATGAATATTATTTTTCGTACTTTTAAGAAGTATAAGAAAAGTGGAAGCATGGCATTTCAAACAAAGTACCTTGAAAGGATATAGGATAGGGATTTCAAGGTTTTCTTACCAAAGTATGTGTTTTTTATAGCAGCTATATTAGCCTCCATAGTGATGAATTTATGACTCGTGTTTACTATGGAGTCAGAGTCGGGATATATCTTACTGTTGGCCGAACATCCGCGTCAGGTGCGGGTTCTGATGTCGTTGCTTGGATGTTCCAGCCATTCAGTTGCAATCGCCTGTTCAGCGGAGCAGGCCGTTACGCAGGTGCATGAAAAACCTCCTTTCTTAATTATTCTGGCAGGTGATCACCAGAACTGGTCTCATACCCTGCTGCAGGAACTGCGTATCCGTGCTAATGCTCATCCAGTAACCCTCGTCGCCTTAACTGACTTTCATGCTCCTAGTTGGATTCATCAGGAAGAAAATCCCGGATTTGACGGCTTTTTAGTCAACCCTATCAGCACTGAAGTGTTATCCTCACTGGTTCAGTCGGCTTACACCCGCCAAACTTGCTACTCAATTCGTTAGGCTAGAAGGACAAAGTGTGGCCTCTTCTCTGTCTATGCAGTTTGCTCCTTTCTATCCGATCGTTCACCAAGTTCTGAAGCCGCTGTTTCCTCAGTGCCTGTGGTCGGGTGATGAAAACGTACCTGCAATCGCGCTCACCTTTGATGACGGCCCCCACCCACGTTATACGCCTGAACTTTTACAGGTTTTAGATCGGCATGGGGTCGTAGCCAGTTTTTTCTGGTTAGGTGCTTGTGTCAACCGGGCACCTGCGATCGCGGAAGGAATTTATCGCCGGGGGCACTGGATTGGCTTACATGGTTATGATCATCGCGCCTTTCCCACTCTCTCTTCTACTGAACTAAAACTTAACCTGCAAAGAACTCAAAGCGAAATTTCCAGAGCCTGCCAAATTCCCGAACAAGCCATTTTAGATGTGCGGCCCCCCAATGGCTTCTTTACCCCCAAGATCCTCGATTTATTACAGGAGGAGAACTATCGCTCTGTAATGTGGAGTGTTGTTCCGGAGGATTGGGTTAATCCTGGAGTAACTACGGTGATCAATCGGGTTCTGGCTCAGGTGAAAAATGGCTCAATTATTGTGCTACATGATGGTCATTGTGGCGGAGAACAGGTGGCAGAGATCGTTGACCACTTAATTCCGATCCTCCTGCGGCAGGGATACCGTTTCGTTACGATTGAGCAAATCTGGCAACAAACCTCTGCTCTAACCACTAAATTAGTCGATTGAACATCAATATCATACAAGCGATCGCCAGATGCTTGAGGTCATTCTCCCGCTCCCCAGTTGCCTCTCTTCAGAGTATTACCTTGGTTGAAAAGCCGTATATTGCCCTTTCAGACCCTCTACGATGGCCTTGGTATTTGTGATCAACATTTTAGGATAGGTATCTGCCGCTGACCCTGGCTCCCCAAACTGTCTGAGTACAGTTTCTGGTCAGAAATTTTCATATTCGCTTCCTTCGCCACAGCCTCAATCAATTTGGGGTTGATGGCCACTTCCGCAAACAAAGTCGGCACCCCGGAAGCCTTCACCTCCCTCACCAGTGCTTTAATCCGATTGGCCGTCGGCTTCTCTTCTGTACTGAGTCTTTGTAAGGCCCTCTCAATCGGAATTCCATAGGCTAGTGCGTAATATCCCATCGCATCATGAGTTGTCACCAGTTTACGATTGGATGCCGGAATGGTAGCAATCTGAGATTGAATCCAGGTATGAATTTGAGTCAGCTCGGCTGTCAGTCTAGTTGCATTCTGCTTATACAAATTTGCTTTTTTAGGAGCCAGTTTAGCTAGTTGATTTTCAATGACTTTTACCATTGCCGCACCGTTGGCTGCATTTTGCCAGACATGAGGATCAGGAGCCTGTCCACCTGTGGTACTCTGATTGACAGCTTGATTATCAATCTCGGAAGCCAATTTTCCGTGTCATGCGCCTCACCCATCAAGGGTTGTTTTACAGATGCTTCTGCCACGGCAATTTTGGGAGCCAGATTGGAAGTGGACTGGAGAGTTTCGCCAGATTCGGTTCAAAGTTGTAGCCAGAGTAAAGGATTAACCGAGCATCCTCGATTGCCCGCCGATCTTGAGGCACGGCTTCATAGACATGACCATCCACACCGGGCTTCAGCAAACCGATGAGATCGCGTATCCTCTGCGATCGCCTTAGTCATATCGCAAAGTACTGTTGTAGTCACCACAACTTTAGGACGCTGCACCCCAGTATTTACCCCAGCGGTATCTGTTTCTGCTGGATTGCGTGCCGTTACAGTACAACTGGTCAAACATCCAACGATCAGGGTAAAAATCTCCCTACTCCACCTCTGCCAAGCCCAGTGACCCATAAATGGTGAATCCCTTTTCTATTCCAGAAATGACCATGTAAAATCAAGAATGAAAATCATTCTTATACTGGCTTCTCATGTTAGAAGTTGATCAACTAGCTGTCGTACCGGGGTATTCGGGGATTGGATGCCGTTAGCTTCCGGCTGGAACCGGGGCAATTGGTCGGTGTTATGGGGCCGAACAATGCTGGCAAAAGCGCGATGTTTAAAACGCGATGCTGGGTTTGGTTCCTCGATTGGGAAAGGTGGTGCAATACTGTACCTGTCTGCTGCATCATCAGTTAGAGCGGGTGGCCTATGTGCCACAGTAATCGCAAATTGACTGGGACTATCCGATCACAGTCTGGAACGTGGTGATGATAGCCCGAACCCGCCATTTAGGATGGTTTCGCCGTTCGGATCGAACCAGCAAAGAAATTGTATGGACGGCTCTGGAGTAGGTGAATTTGCTGGACTTGCGCGATCGCCGCATTGGAGATTTATCCAGAGGACAGCAGCAACGGGTCTTCCTAGCTCGTGCCCTGGCCCAACAAGCGGATTTGTTCCTGTTTGATGAACCCTTTACCGGAGTAGACAAAGCTACAGAAGCAATTATTTTGGATGTCCTGGCCCAACTCCGAGCCGACGGCAAGATTTTGCTTGTCAGCAGCCATGAATGGGGCGGGGCATTATCTCAGATCGATCGCCTTTTACTACTCAATCATCGCCTGATCGCCGACGGTTCCCCTCAACAGGTCATGACTCCTGAAAACCTCCAACAAGCCTATGGCACCCCCTTGCAATCTTGCGCTCATCAGAATCTTGATGCCAACATGTTTTGTTAATCTAAACCAAGGCCAGCTAGAGAACTGGAGTTTTCCTATAAGAGAAACTACGGTTCTGGACTTGGACAAGGTTTAGTTTCTTATTTGACTAGAACAGATCTACAATTTTTTGTAGAACCAAATGTATTATTAAGAGTCATGGAGTTTCTTTTGTCTACCCACGGGCAACGATCGCCAGGGAATTCATGAACCCAGAGCAACCACTTGGTTCCGTTATTCAAGGCTCTCTCAGTCAGGGATTGG
Organism: Leptodesmis sp.; assembly: GCF_052746595.1. NCBI lineage: Bacteria > Bacillati > Cyanobacteriota > Cyanophyceae > Leptolyngbyales > Leptolyngbyaceae > Leptodesmis > Leptodesmis sp. The sequence continues at coordinate 2,670 of NZ_JBRAGO010000067.1, read as the reverse complement.
AAGTTCGCCTGCACGCAGATGTGTCGGTAGAAGATATGCGGGTAGGTAAATTTCTGGTCGTTCAGGGGCGGCGCTCGCGCTTCTTCTGTATGTTAACAGATGTCTCCCTGGGAACCAGCAGTCCCCGCATTCTGGCCAATCCCCCCGAACCAGACAACACCTTTCTGCAAGAAGTTCTGGCTGGCAGCGGCACCTATGGAACAGCAAATCTGTCACCGATGCTAATGATGAATCAACAACAGGGATCTGGGAGCCGGGAACTGGGAACTGGGAAAGAAATCCAAAATCCAAAATCCAAAATCCAAGATTCCAAGAAAGAAAACTCAAAACTCAAAACTCAAAGCTCAAAACTGGCTTCCTATCAGGCCAACTCCAGCAATGACATTGAACTATTGCCTGTCAAAACGATTCCCAGTCATTTCAGTCAGGTGTATGACGCAAGTGAGTGGGATTTTCGGGCAGTGTTTGGCTGGGAAGATGACCCGCACCGGAGAAATTTTGCGATCGGGCAGCCGATGGATATCGATGTACCCATTTGTCTAGATCTCGATCGCTTTGTGGAACGGAGTAATGGGGTGTTTGGCAAATCGGGAACGGGGAAGTCGTTTCTTACCCGGTTGCTGTTGTCGGGCATTATCCGCAAGCAGGCCGCTGTCAACCTGATCTTTGATATGCACTCCGAGTACGGCTGGGAGGCAACCCGAGAAGGCAAGCAGTTCAGCACCGTGAAAGGACTGCGGCAATTGTTTCCTGGCCAGGTGCAGATTTACACCCTGGATCCAGAATCCACTAAACGGCGAGGGGTACGGGATGCCCAGGAACTTTACATCGGCTACGACCAGATTGATGTCGAAGACCTGATGTTGGTACGGGGTGAGTTAAACCTGTCGGAAGCCAGTCTGGAAAATGCGATTATTCTCCGTAACGAGTTTGGCAAGTCCTGGATTAATCGACTGCTGACCTTGAGCAACAGTGAAATTCAGGAGTTTTGTGAGACGAAGATGGGCAGTAAATCGTCTATCATGGCCTTGCAACGCAAACTGACCCGCTTGGATGGCCTGAAGTATATCCGTAACTCCTGTCCTCATAACTACGTGGGGCAGATTCTGGATTCTCTGGAAGCCGGAAAGCATGTAGTGATTGAGTTTGGTTCTCAGTCCAATCTGCTGTCCTATATGCTGGCCACGAACGTGATTGCTCGTCGGATTCATCACGCCTATGTGCAGAAGGCCGAGAAGTTTTTGCAGACTAAAAACGTCAGCGATCGCCCCCGCCAACTGGTAATTACCATTGAAGAAGCACACCGCTTCCTGGATCCGGCCACTGTCGGACAGACAATTTTTGGGACGATCGCCCGTGAAATGCGGAAATACTTTGTCACCCTGCTAGTGGTCGATCAGCGTCCTTCCGGCATTGACAACGAAGTCATGTCTCAAATTGGGACTCGGATTACAGCACTGCTGAATGATGAAAAAGACATTGACGCAATTTTCACTGGAGTTTCCGGGGGGCAGGCGCTGCGATCGGTTTTGGCCAAACTGGACTCCAAACAACAGGCGTTAATTCTCGGCCATGCAGTTCCCATGCCTGTTGTCATCCGCACCCGTCCCTACGACGAAACCTTCTATGCGGAAGTGGGGGACACCACCTGGAGCGAAGCCCCTGATGCCTTTGTCTTCAAAGCCGCAGAAGCCGCAAAAGCAGATTTAGGATTTTGATGAGTCATTGGTTGATAGATCCACCCGTCATACAAAAGACGTATTACCTTCACACCACAGTTAAACTCCTCGGCTACAACTGAATCGAGTAAAATTTGAACCCCTTCCTGATAACCATTCCCCCAATCCCTGGATCGGTCATCCCTACCCCTGTCCGTAGAACCGCCGTCAAAAGTTCGGTTATTACTCTCAATTGAGACTGTTTATATTCAAAGAATTCATTCACCATAGTATGTATAGGCAGAGTTCAGCCAGATACCATGAAGCACGTTGCTACAGCCATCAACTCCCGAATAGCCAACGTTTGCCCTTCTCAGTTGGGTGTCAATATCACCTACCTAGATCATCCTCCAGGGGGAAACAAAAAGGCTTTACTCCCGTCTATAATTCAGGTACGATAAAAATATAAACTCATAATGATTCCGAGTTTACTGAGCTTTGTCTGTACTGCCCGATTCAACCGTACAATCGTTTCGCAGGTGAAACTGTTGAATCTTCGTTAGACCTCCAGTTTTTTGATGGGGTTCTTTCTCGTTAGTGCAAGCCCATTAGTGCAAGTGATATAGCTAGCCATCCCTACTTTTGCTCACTGGGGCACTTCTCCACAATTTCTGCAGCAGAGGCATTAATCGCAGAATTGGGTAGTGCCTGTTCAGTTCCATTCTTCAGTCTTTGTTTACGGAGTAGATCGCGCATCCATGACCACTGCCACTGCTAAACCTAAAACCACCAAATCTACCTTTACGGCAGACATGGTTCGGACCTATCTGCACGAAATTGGTCGCGTTCCCATGCTTACCCATGAACAGGAAATTGTTTACGGGAAGCAGGTTCAACAAATGATGGCGCTTCAAGATCAGAAAGAAGCCCTTGCTAAGAAGCTAGATCACGAACCCACCGATCAGGAATTAGCTGCCCTCAATAATATGAGTGAGGCGGAGTTGAAGAGTAT